>DAOVFE010000344.1 GCA_030673085.1 Anaerolineales bacterium
AAACTGCCATCATTTGGCGCGGCACTCAGCGAACTTGGGATGAGAACTCGCCACATAACCGGCGCTCGGATCAACAACCGGGCCGAGAATTCGCATCTCCCGGTACGGCAGCGAGAACGACGGATGCAGCGCTTCAAGTCCGCCGCCTCGGCGCAACGATTCCTCTCCACATATGCAGCGATCTATAACGCCTTCAACGTTCAACGCCATCTGATCTCGCGCAGAACATTGCGCCAGTTCCGAACTGAAGCGATGAATAGGTGGAATGCCGTGACTGCTGCAGCGTGAATTACGGAGACGTCGTCCATTTTCGCGCAGCACACGAGTAAACGTGACAACGCCTAGCTACCGGTACTTGGCTGAGGTAATAAACTGGAGCGCCTCCAGTCCACGTCCGATTGCGCAGACAGATCTTAAAAGTTGCCAATTCTTATTTGCGCCGTTTTCCACACTTCGCTTGACCAGCGAACACATATATTGACCTACCACAAAGATCCGCAGCTCTTAGTCCCCGATAGTTGCCATCAGGAAGAACGAGGTGTCATCAATGATTAAGCGATTGCTGATGGGCGCTGTTTCGATGTTTTGCGTCGCTGGGTACGCTCAGGCGGATGTGCTGTCCAAATGTAAGTCGCGAGTATCCGCGCATGACCGGATCGATGCCTGCACAAGGGTTGTGTCGGGATCCGGATTCGAGCCGATGGAAAAGAGCGCTGCCTATCGCATCCGCGGCACTCTGCGCATGGAAGCAGGTGCTAATGAGCAGGCAATTCAGGATTTCAACAACGCCATCGCGCTCAATCCGAAAGACGATAAAGCCTATTCAGGGCGCGGCACGCTAAGGTTGGCTGCTGGAAATCAGTCGGCTGCGATCGCCGATTTTGATCGGGCCATCGCTCTCAAGCCGGGACTGATCAACTACCTGGTTTTGCGCGGGCACGCTCTGCTCGTTGCCGGGAAACTTGATGCGGCCATTGAGGACTTCAATCAAGCGATTGCACGCAACCCGACAAACTCCGTCGCGCTCAACAATCGGGGACTAGCTCACCGAAAAAAAGGCGATATTGAGAAAGCCATCATCGACTATACTGCTGCTATCGCGGCTAGCCCTCTTTATTCGCTTGCGTACAATAATCGCGGATATGCCTTCGAGGCGATGGCAAAAAGAGCTGAAGCCGTGCAGGATTTTAGGCGTGCCCTTTCTATCGATCCATCGTTGTCCGGAGCGCGAATCGCACTAGAGCGGCTAGGGGCAGCAGGTGACCTGGCTGCACAGGCAACCCGTCTCACAAAAGAGGGAAAGACGCTCGCCGAGAAGAACTGCGCTTGGTGCCACGCAATCGAAATGCAGGGCAATAGTTCGAATCCGGATGCCCCTCCATTTCGTGACCTAAAGCGCCGTCATCCGCTCCTGACTCTTCGAGAACCATTGGAGCGTGGCATTGCGGCTCCTCACGAAGCGATGCCGCAGTTCGAAATGACAGAGGCGCAAATCCAAAGTCTTGTAGCTTTCATCAACAGTCTCAAGTGACTTAGCCGATCCGGATTTGATCGTTTGCGACGGTCGTATGTCCGCGGGTCTTGCTAACTTTCCAACGTCCCTCCGGCCTCCAAACCTAACGATCTAGGCTTTTCGCAGCGGCTGAAACTTCGAGTAGGTCAACGAACGCCAAACCCATTCGAACGGACCGTAATAGTACGCGGCCATCCACATCACGCTAAATATGATTTGAAATGTCCATACTGCAACGATGATAATGGCGATTTCAGATCGCGTCAGTTGGTTGAACTGACCAAGGCCGATACCATAAAAGAGAAAGACGCCTATGACTGATTGGAGCAAGTAATTGGACAATGCCATTCGACCAACAGCCGCCAAGCAATCGCCATAGAATTTGAGCAACTCATTGTGAAACAGGAATATGATCAGGCTTAGATAGCCTATTACAAACGGAAGTCGACCAACATCAAAGAATATCAGGTAATATTCAGATTTAAGTGGGTCCAATCGGTTTGTCATCAGGCTCCAGTTAATCCACGCGTGAACAAGAAAACCTAGAGATAAGCCAAGCAATGCGATTGCCGATTGAAGAGGCCGGCGTGCATGGTGCTCGCCGAAGAAATTAAATCGGAACAGTATTATCCCAATAACCATATACAAGAAAATGTCGAAGAAGTCTTCCTGATAGAATATAGTCGTTTGCTCTTCAAAAGCCTTCCAGGCTACGTGTTTGAATAGCGCAGAATGCTCACCGGTCTTTATTTTTACCTCATTATCAATTAGATTGTAGTCTGGCTGTAAATCCCTCTGCCTCTCTTGCCATTGACCTTCCATCTCCTTCGCCTCTGGAGTGATCACCTGTCCTTTCTGCGCGCTTCTCTCGATCTCGCCCACATTTTCTTTTAATGCTGCAATTTCACTGTATCTCAAATAGGGTTGGGCAGTCAAAACAGTAAGGCTGGCCATTGCTAGAACAATCAACGCTCTTGTGGAGGCTAGTCGGAGTGGGAACAGAAGTGCTCCCAATAGGGCGTATTTAAATAATATGTCGCCCCACCACAAAAAGAGATACGAGTTCAACAAGCCAAAGGCGGCAAGCCACATA
>DAOVFE010000405.1 GCA_030673085.1 Anaerolineales bacterium
CTATAGCCATGCCGCTATGATGACTGCTCAGACACAGCTCGATTTGGCAAATGCTCGGGAAGATCTTAAGAAGGCAGAATATACCTGGACTGTGCAGCAAGAGGGTAACCGAGCAAGCGGGAATACAATTGCCGCGGCCGAAGCCAACCTGGTTTTAGCACAAAATGAGGTTGATCGCGCTCAGAAAGAGTACAACAAATACTCCGGTCGTCCAGAAGATGACCCATCCCGCGCGCTAGCGTTAACGAAGCTGGTAGACGCAAAGAATAAGCGTGACTCGATTATTCGTAGTTTGAATTGGTACAAAGGAGCACCGGATGAAAATGCTCAGGCGTTATTAGATGCAGAAATCGCGACTGCGCAGGCAAGAGTCGCCGAATTAGAGCAAGAATGGGATAAGGTCAAGCAGGGGCCGGATCCTGACGAGATCGCCAAAGCGGAGCTGCAGCTGGCTAGCGCCAAAGCTAAACTCGCCATTTCGCAGGCTAATCTCGACCAATCGGTTCTCCTGGCACCCATGAATGGCACCATAATGGAAATCAATGCCCAGGCAGGACAAACCGTGTCCGGTCAATTTATTCGCCTAGCGGACTTGAGTCAGCCATCTCTTGAGATCTTTCTCGATGAAACCGATCTTGACAAGATCAACATCGGTCACGAAGTTGAAATCACCTTTGATGCTTTGCCAGATGAGATTTTCGTCGGACATGTCACTCAAATGGACCCAAGTCTAATAACGGCAGGAGGCATATCGACGATCCGGGCGATAGTCAAGCTCGATGAGGCCTCAACAGCCAGCATTTGCCGCTTGCCAGTCGGCTCGAACGCTGCGGTAGATGTCATCGCCGGCCGGGCTGAGGGAGTGGTCATGATACCGATAGAAGCATTAGTTGAACTCTCTCCTGGCGAATATGCAATCTTCGTAATGCAAGATGGTGAACCAAAGCTCCGCACAGTGGATGTTAGGTTGATGGACTTCACCTTCGCCGAAATTAATTCCGGTCTCAATCCAGGCGACGTAGTTACCACTGGTATCGTGGAGACGGAATAATGATCCAGCATGTGATCATAGAAACGATCGATATTAAAAAGATCTACGGCATGGGTGAAATCAAGGTTGCTGCGCTGGATTGTGTGAGCGTTAAGATCAAGGCAGGCGAGTTTGTAGCCATCATGGGGCCATCTGGCTCTGGCAAAAGCACGCTGATGAACATCTTGGGCTGTTTGGATAGACCCACCGAAGGGCACTATATTCTGGATGGCTTAGACGTAAGCAATCTGGAAAAAGTGCAATTGGCTGCTATTCGCAATCAAAAAGTTGGATCCATTTTTCAATCGTACAACCTTTTGCCTCAAACAACTGCGATTAACAATGTCATGCTGCCGCTGCTTTACAACCGGATAAATCATCGCAGTCTAAAGGATCGTGAGGTAATGGCACAAGAGGCATTAACAGCGGTAGGTCTGGTCGATCGTATGCATCACCAACCTCAAGAGCTGTCTGGTGGTGAGCAGCAACGAGTGGCTATCGCCCGGGCGTTAATCAACGATCCGGTTCTCATCCTCGCGGACGAGCCCACGGGCAATCTTGATACCCAATCCGGCGAAGAGATTATGGATCTGCTGCTTGGGCTGCACGACCATGGACGAACAATCGTGATGGTCACGCATGATTCGGAAATTGCCGATAACGCGCAGCGAATTATTCATCTTCGCGACGGACAAATAGAGACAGTTATTCGCAGTAAATGACAAAACCCTCAAAATTCCTATCCCCGCAGCAAGCTACAGGGCATTTCGGAATTTTGCCCCTTCGGGTGCGGGTTTTGTTTAAATATTCGCTCAGGACTATCGCCCTGCAGTGCCTACGGCCCTGGCCATTCATCCCCTCAGCAAGCTTAGGGACCTCAGCAAGCTGAGGGGTATTCTGGCTAATCGAATAAACTGAGAGCGCGCGCTCCAAAAAAGAGGCGAGTGCAGCCATAAATCCATCCGAATTTCTTCTCCTCGCTTGGAATAGTATTATCAAAAACAAGATGCGCTCGCTTTTGACAATGCTAGGGATCATCATTGGAGTC
>DAOVFE010000007.1 GCA_030673085.1 Anaerolineales bacterium
TGAGTGGAAAGTGTGGGTTTGGGAGCTACCGCCCCCATTATGGCTTTTTCCTTAGAAGAAGGGGCTATCTGAAAAGTCGAAAATCGCGATTATCATCCCCATCAATGAGCCAGATTCTGTAATAATCAAGCATAAACTCCCTACTTCGCGACTAATTTACTCAGTGCAATTGGGCCAGCTCTCTACCGACCCGCCTTTTGGGACAGCCCCTTCTTCACTTGCCGAAATGATAGTATATGAGGGGTGGAAGCGAAGCTTCCCCCCCATATATACAACATACTTTTATGGGCGAATATGTTTTTCAACATGCTCGAATCATATAGAAAAGCGGCGAGCGCCAAAAGCGTCTCGGGCTGTTTGACCCGGGTCGCTTGGCGTTCGTTTAGTATTGAAGAGCGGCTCTCTATTTTCTTAGGACCAACGTACCCTCGTTTTTAAGGTCTTAGTCTGGCTACAATAAGGATGAGAATAATCACATGCAACGATGCTCCTTAATTAACTTGGAGCAAGCATTGAATCACAAGGAGGCTGAATCTTTCTGAACCTGGAGTTCAAGAACAATACTTAAGGATTAAGGACCAAGCGCACCAAGGCGAGCAAAGGGCGGATAGATCTCGTCAAAAGCGGAGCATAGAATAGTATGGGGAAAATACTGGAATTGGAAAGCCTCACAGGGGAAATAACGAGGTTCGCGATAGATAATGATCTCAAGCAACGATTCTTTACACTGATGCATTGGATGATTGGCGTACCCGTTGCTGTGCTAGGTATATATGCCTGTGGCCAGATAGCTTTAATAGGAGAGCCGAAGATTGCTTATGCTAACGCCCAATCGGAACTCGAGGCTGACTACGGCTCCTGGAAGGCGATTGCAAACTATTCTATCCGTTCGGATATTGTCGAAGTGGTTCAGCAAGATCAAGAATGGTTCCAGCAAACGGCACAGGATGGAGGAGGCGATCAAACATCTAATTCTCCTTCATCGTCATCGGAAGCGGCAAGGGTGAATCCGTCCCCGGAGCAATCAGCGCCTCCGTCCGCTCCGACGCCAGTACCTCAGGAAACGCAGCCGCTTAAGGATTCACCTGCAATTTTGGATCCTTCGCCAGATGATGGGCCATCTTATTTGTCGGATCCAAGGGATTCGGAAACCTATATAGCTCCAATAATGCGCGATGGAACTATAAAATCTTCAACGATCCTACAAAATCTTAGCCAATTAAAAAGCCTTAAAGAACTTAAAGATCTCAGTGATTTTATGAACGATGTTGGTATCCCGCAAAATATTCACCGTTTTACACGGTCGCCGCGTCATACGTGGTGACGATAAAACTGAAACCCCAATAACAATTCCATCCTAATTTAGAGATAGCTGAAAGCGTTCTGTCTGATGTCGTTAATCGGCATCGGAATATGACGATTCCATCATCTACCGGCAAAATAGGCCGGCATTGCAAGTGAGTGAGGGGGATTCAGAGCCCGGTTTCCAGGCAGTGATTGCAGCACCTCCGGAGGAGCTTAATTAGCTGCCCGCGCCATCCTAGAGGGTGTCGAAGAAGAGGAATCATTTACCTTCGCGAAGCAGTCACGACTGTTTATCGTACGCTTTTTAAAGTCAAATATATTATTCAATATCCTTCTCTTAGAATCTTGACCGGATACAATAGAGATCAAAGATAATTCGTTGCGAATACGAATGGCTACAATTGCAAGTTGCGTGGTTATATGTATGGGCTATGAGGATAATATAATTCGCAAGCAATATCTGCGAGGTATATTATCAGGGCTTCTGATGAAAGGAAGCATGGGATCAAGTTGCCTTTGGCCTATATCAAAAATAATTTGCTCAAATGGGCTTTCTTTAAATATGATCCTGCTATTGGCCATCGTAATCATAGGATGGTAAATTTGATATATGAGAGAATCACGGCGTTGAGGAGAATGAAATGAAGATCACAATTCTTGTAGATAACAATACAATTATTGATCGCTATTTTTATGCTGAGCCGGGATTATCCTTATTTATTCAAGATGAAGATAAGAACATTCTGCTTGACACAGGATATTCGGACATATTTATCAGAAATGCACAAAGAATGGCAATTGATTTGCTGGATTTGGATTTCTTGGTCATATCACATGGTCACCTCGATCATTCCTGGGGGTTGGTTTCTCTAATAAGGCTATATACCGAAGCAATGTTTGAGAAGATAGACCTAGCAAAACCGATGCTTTTCGCTCACCCTTGGGCATTGATGACCAAAACTTATCTTGGTATAGGTGAAATTGGATCTATTATTTCGGAGGAGAAGCTCTCAAGGCATTTCAATCTTAATCTTAGTAAAAAACCTGTATGGTTGACTGAGAGACTAGTATTTCTGGGAGAGATAGAAAGGACGAATCAATTTGAGGCCAGAGAACCTCTTGGAAAAATTGTAAGAGATGGTGTTGAAGAAGATGATTATTTATTGGACGATACTGCTTTAGTTTATCGAGCTTCAAAGGGATTGGTGATCATAACTGGTTGTTCTCATTCTGGAATCTGTAATATCGTAGAATATGCAAAAAAGATCTGCAAAGAGAATAAAGTAATTGATATCGTTGGAGGACTCCATCTGTTAAATCCTTCCAAAGAGCAGATGCAAGGCACCTTGGATTATATGAAAGAGCTTCAGCCTGATGAATTGCATGCCTGTCACTGTACAGATTTAAAATCGAAAATAGCATTATCTGGGGTTGCAAACGTTAAAGAGGTTGGTGTAGGTCTGACTCTTAGATATGAATGATAACGGCTAGTTCAATCTGCAATTCCATGCTCTAAGTTCTTATTTGAATAACACTTCCTTGATTCAACTTCAGGGCAGGGCGGCCATGAATAATCTGAATGACCCCCAGCTCCTTTCCGCAACCAATGCAGCGTGGTCTCGAGCCAATGGGTAATCCAATAACCCCCGTGTAGTCTTGTCTGATCTCCTCTAGATAGCATTTTATTAGTCGCCCCCGATTGCATTTGAAATATTTAAAAAGAAGCTGACCACATTTGCATTGCACTTTGATGACGCGCCCTTGGCTCATGCCATTTCTCCTGCGCTATTTTACCCCTTTATTCGATTAGCCAGAATATAAATGGCCAGGGCCGTAGGCACACCAGGGCGATAGTCCTGAGCGAATATTTAAACAAAACCTGTACCCGAAGGGGCAAAATTCGGCAATGGGGGATATCCCTAAAGGAATTTTGAGGGTTTTGTCATTTACTTTAGCGGAGGCGTGCAGCTAAAAGACATGAACAGCGTGTGATGTATGTTGTCACTTACTGCGGATTCTTCATAAATATGTTGCGAATATGAAAGCAAGGCAAAATTCAAACGAAGGAATGAAAAAATTAATCGAGGAATGATGCCTGGGACATGGTTGAATCTATTTAAAGCTAAAGAAGCGTAATGCTATGATAAGTAATTTGGAAATCAGGACGATGAGTTTCGATCCAACCGGGAATTCGGTTCAGCAGGCGTTGCCCATGTTGGGCGCTGTTGCTTGCAATTGCACAAGCAATGACAGAGGTCTTGTGGTGATCAAGATGATCGACTTCAGAAGCAGATATATTAAATTGTTGATGCAACCTTGCAAGAAGAGGTTTAAGGCGGCTCCGTTTCTGTTTCAAAGAATGGCATCCGGGAAGGTAAAGCTCTAAAGTTAGAACAGCAATGTGCATTGGCATCGGATAAACTCAGAGGATTCGAGCACTTCGGTCTGATTTACGCATGGATAATAAACTAGAAGAACATAAAATGAAAGCCCCGGTCTCATATGGAATAGCTAAAACGAAGTGCTTAAGCAGTGTCATCATTCAGAGTAGCTACTGTTGGATGCGATATTGTAACGCTCTATTAGGTTAAACCTGCCTGAATAGGTTACCCTCAAGATGTGTTTTATTGGAAGGCAAAATATTAAACCGGCCAGGAGTAATTGGTGCGATGTCTTTAGATAGATTGCTCACATGGGTCTGGATCCGTTTGAAGTTTGAGCTTTAATCATTTTGAATATCAACCTTGCAGCATATCTTATGTCGAATCGAATTCGCAACCACGATGGGGAAAACGTTGAAAAACATATTTTCCCATAAAAGAGTATGGTGTATATGGAGTGGAAGCTCAGCTTCCACTCCATATACACCCTCCCGCCGGGAAATGATTTCTCTTTTTCAATATACTCATGGGGTTGAAGATATATAATCTATGAATCCACCAAAAAAAAAGCAGCCACCAGTAGGAAAAGGGGGTATATACTGTCTCCTTTCTCGCATTTGAGCTTTTTTCAGTGCAATCATCTATGAAAAATTTGGATATCAGATTCTTTCAACTGGTTAGACAGGGCAGTCGGGTTGTGGCTAGAACAATACGAAACAGTGAAAATAGTGGGGGCGAGTTTCGAATTCCTGGACGGAATCCTCTAGAATATAAGCATTCGGAAATAAGGATTTGATATTAGCGGGATAAGAATACACAAATCGCTATTAGCAAAGAGGGTAAATATCGGCGAGTCGGCTCCAGTTTTGCTAGATTTTAAATACGATTGGTCCATTCGGAACATGTATAGCGATCGGCTACCAGTTCTTGCGCTCGCTCCTGCTCCTGGGCTGTAAGTTGGCTCGATTGAAAAGTTAGGTCAAGGGCATTGGAAAAACCTTCAATTAGTGCATCAGCAACTTGTTGCCAGGTTACAGGATATCCTAGCAGGGATTGGACGGTGGCTGCGCGGCCTCGAACTCTTTCGATTGCGCGTTGCCGAAGTGCAGGAGATTCAAATCGAAGGACCTGGCAAATGCGAGTAATATCGCCATTCAAAGGGATGGCACCGTGCTGAAGGACACCATGCTGGCGGCGTACTTGCGCGCTGCCAACAAGCTTCTTTCCCTGCACAGTGATCTCGTAGGAGGAGGGGACTTCAAAACAGACCGGTTTTTTTCTCTCTTCTTTAGTGATGTGATGCTGAGGAGAGATCTCAACCTCGAGGCCCAGCATTTGCAAGGCGACAATCAGGCCGCGACTTAGGCGGCGATAGCTCTCTAATACACCGCCAATAGCAATCGGATGATCGTGTGGTATAGCTATGGCGTATGTTAGTTCATCAGTATGCAGGATGGCCCGACCTCCGGTCGGCCGGCGGACGAGTTCCCATCGATGATCTCGAAGACGCTCTGCATCGGCCTGGCTTGAGGGCTGGGCATAACCAAGTGAAAGGCAAGGAATTTCCCAGGAATATAGGCGTAATGTGGGCGGCATATGTTTGAGGGATACTGCCCCTAAGATTGCCTCGTCGAGGGCCATATTCATAGCGCCATTTGCGGGAGTAGAAATTATCAATCGCCAGAGTTTCTCTCGATCGGATTTCATAAAAGCTATTATACTAACTTAAGATGGAGCTAGAGGAGGTAAGATCCAAATGCTTCTCGGGTTACCAATGTAGATAATATTATTGGACTCCATTTGAATTGTGACTATGATTGGCGCAGCAGCCAAATGGTTTGAGATGGATCGAGGAAGGGATCGCCGCTTTCCAGCTCAGTTAAAAAAACAGGCCGCATCGGCCAATTATTCAGGTGGTTCAGCTAAATGCTCGTTTCAATTGGGCCATCTAAGATAAGATAGACCATCTGTTGATCGAGAGGGGAAAATATGCTAGCTCAAAGGAAGAGTCGCCGGGCTTATGCAATTGGCATCTTAATCATAGCGTGGATATTGGCTGCCTGTGAACCGGCGCTTATGGCTGAGCCATCAGAGATACCAGAAACGCCGGATTCGACTCCATCTTCTGTCGGAGTGATCTCCGAGCCGACCGGAACGCCATTGCCACAGTATGACATTGAAGGCGATGTAAGTATTTGGCTTTCTTGGTCGCCAGATAAAGTGCATCTGCTGAAGCAAATGCTACGGGATTTTCAAGTGCAGCATCCGGGCGTGAAGATCTCATTGAGTTATTTTCCAGAGAATGCATTGCAGACCTCGTTTGAAAATGCGGCCGCAGCCGGGAAGGGGCCATCGATCCTGATTGCGCCCTCGTCTTTTGGACCGCCTTTATGGAAGGCCGGATGGCTTTTAGATCTGAAAGATCGAGTTGGCGACGAATTCCGCGAGAAGATCCATAAACCCGCGTGGACGCAGGTTGAGTTTAATCAAAGTGTAATCGGTGTCCCAATTGAGATTAAGGGCATAGTTTTATATCGCAATCGGCATATGGCGCCGGTAAGAGCCGCCACGACTGACGAGCTGATATCTGGCATACAGTCGATCACCGAAGGCCCGGTCCTTGGCGCCAGTTTAGATCTTGGTTTTTATTTTACGGCATCTCAAATTGGAGCTTGTGGCGGGTCGCTTGCTGATTATCAAGGGAGGCCCGCGTTTAATCAGCCAGAAGGTATCTGCTGGTTGGAGCTTCTTGCGACGCTTGCAGATGTTTCCCGGACCACTACAAACACTGATGAAGATCTGACGCTGTTTGAGGAAGGAAGATCGGCATGGCTGATAGATGGCACCTGGAATGCCAATCGACTAGCGAAGGCAATCGGCGATAGCTGGCTGACGGTTGATTCATGGCCAATTTATGGAGAGACGGGGAAACGATTGGCGGGATACGTATGGACGGATAATGCCTATCTAGCTTCAGATCTCGACGACGAAGATTTGGAAGCATCTTGGGCAGTGGTAAACTACCTGCTGTCGCCAGTAGCGCAAGATTTGGCGGCTAAAACCCTTGGCGCTCGCCAACTGCCTGTGCTGAAATCTGTTCAGCTAAATGATTTGCGCCTACAGCAAATTCAAGCTGTACTCAATGCCGGCGAGCCCTTGCCTATTTATATAGACCTCGACTTATATATTCGGGCGATGGAGGCGGAGATTGTATCCGCTGCTCTTCGAGGAACGGACCCGGGTTTCTCTCTCCTTCGCGCCCAACGAAGAATCGAACGAAATCGATAGAGATGTTAAGATCAGTAATAGCTCCAATGCGAGAATAATCAGCTATAAATGGCGTGCAAGCTATTTTTACACTAATCCAAAGACATATCTTTCAGAGGAGTGCTATGAATTTTCCCGATTGGGTATACGATGCGGTTTTCTACCAGATTTTCCCCGATCGATTTGCAAACGGCGATTTTTCGAATGACCCTCCAAACGTCCAGCCCTGGGGGGCAACTCCGACACTTCGAGGTTTCCAAGGCGGCGATTTAAAAGGCGTTATCCAAAACTTCGATTATCTGCTTGATCTCGGCATAAATGCCATCTATCTGAATCCAATTTTCCAGTCGATAAGCAACCATCGATACAACGCGACCGATTATTATAAAATCGATCCAAAATTGGGCACAATTGCCGACTTCCAGGCGCTTATGGATCTTGCCCACCGCAATAGTGTACACGTGATCCTGGATGGGGTCTTTAATCATACTGGAAGGGGCTTCTTTGCATTCAATGATCTATTAGAAAATGAAGAGGAATCCCCTTTTGTTGACTGGTATCATGTAAACAAGTTCCCGTTGAAAGCCTATGGCGCCGGCAAGGCTGAAAACTATCTGGCTTGGTGGGGCTTTAAAGAGATGCCAAAGTTGAACACAGATAATCTATCCGTAAGGCGCTATTTGCTTGGTGTGGCTCGCTACTGGATCGAGCAAGGTGCCGATGGTTGGCGGCTTGATGTTCCCAATGAGATTGATGATGATTCATTTTGGACTGAGTTTCGATCGACTGTCAAGCAGGTAAATTCGAACGCTTACCTCGTTGGCGAGATCTGGGAGACTGATCCGCACTGGGTGGCGGATGGGCATTTCGATGGGTTGATGAATTATCCCTTCCGTCAAAATATACTTGATTTCATTGCAAATCAATCCATCAGTGGATCTGAATTTACCCGGAGGATCGAATCGTTGATTCGTCTTTATCCACCAGGTTATGCCTATGCACATTACGTGGCGTTCGGAAGTCATGATACCGAGCGTTTTTGTACGCTTTGTGGCGGCAATCTATTAAAGGTTCGACTGGCTTTTCTGCTGCTATTTTGTTATCTTGGCGCGCCGGCCATTTACTATGGCGACGAAATAGGAATGGAAGGAAATAAGGATCCGGATAACCGTCGGGCTTTCCCTTGGGGCCAAAAGCCGGAGACTATAGAAATGCGAGCATTTGTAAAACGGCTTATCTCTCTTCGTCGCCGGTTCGTTTCATTACGGCGGGGTGATTTTAGAAATATTACTATCGACGATAACCAGCGAGTCTGCGCTTTTGGAAGAGTGTACCAAGATGAAGCCACTCTGGTTTTAGCTAATGATTCGGATTCAGTCGTACAGGTTAGTTTAGATGTTAGCTCACTTGGGTGGGAAGGTGATCGGGGGGTTAGTGATGTTTTGAATGAAAGCGATAGACAAATTATTAACGGGCATATTGAGTTAAAACTTGATCCCTACGGGGGTTCACTGCTCTATGGTCATATCTAACGCTGCAAAAAATGCTTGCTGCAATATTGCATATGGGCAGAAGCAGTGCAGCAGATCGGCGACCAATCGGAATAGGGTTCTCGCCTATGTCCAAGCCGAGGGAAGAATTCCCGAATAGATTTTTTGAGATGATGTATTATGCCGAATGATTGTATAATCAAAATCGACCTGTAGCTTATTAATGCTGAAAGCTTAGTCAGTTACATTCCGTTGGGAGCGTCTATTGTACAAGCACTTGGTTATTACCCATGAACAAGCCGACTTCGACGCCGTGGCGTCAAGTCTGGCTGCATGCTTGCTGAACCCCAACGCTGTCGCCGTAATGCCCCGGCGGATGAATCGCAATGTGCGCTCTTTTGTGAGGCTCTATGGCGAAGAGCTGCCCTTTGTAGATTATAAGGATTTGCAGAGATACCCCTTGAAGAGCATAACGCTGGTTGATACTCAGTCGCTGCCATCAATTAAAGGCCTCAGCGCGAAAACGCATATCCATGTAATTGATCATCATCCGCCAGATTCATCGCTCAACCCGCGCTGGACGAAACATATTGAGGTCATAGGAGCCGCCACAACACTGCTGGTAGAAGCTATGCAAGAAGTTGGGACGGAGTTGGACTTGGTTAAGGCGACCATGCTCCTGTTGGGAATTTATGAAGATACAGGATCGCTATCCTATCCTGGGACTACGCCGCGTGATATTCGGGCATGCGCCTGGCTGGTTGAGAAAGGGGCAAACCTTTCGATTGCCTCCGGTTTCCTCAATCCTCCTCTTTCGGATGAACAACGTGGTCTCTACAATCAGCTCATCGAGGGCGTCGAAACCCACCAGTTCTATGGGCTTACCGTTGTTATCAGTGAGGCACATGCCAAGGGGTCTGTGGATGAAATTTCTACAGTGGTCCATAAATTACGTGATGTGCTCGACCCGGCCGGATTGTTTGTGCTCGTCGCCTTAAATGGCAATGTCCAACTTGTTGCCCGGTCGGGATCGGACTCGGTGGATGTTTCGGTTATCGCTGAGCATTTCAAGGGCGGCGGGCATAAGCGTGCGGCAGCGGCGCTAATCCGCAACCATAGTCTGAAGGAAGTGCATCAGGAATTGGTACAGTTGCTCCCAACATTTATCCGGCCGTTACGGACGGTCGGCGAAATTATGTCTCGTGGCCCTCAATTGTTGAACCCGGGGGTCACTATTGCTGAAGCGGCGAAGCGTATGCAGCAGTCTGGCCATGAGGGCTATCCAGTAGTAGATGATGGCCATGTCATTGGATTGATTACTCGTCATGCAATTGATCGAGCTATGACTCATAAAATGGCCGATCAACCGATCTCGATTGTAATGGAGGCGGGTGAGCAAATTGTCCTTGCGACGGATTCAATTCAGCATTTACAACGGATGATGATGCGCGCCGGATGGGGACAGGTTCCGGTTGCGGATCCGATAAGCGGCGAAATTATTGGCATTGTTACTCGGACCGACTTACTTAATACCCTTGCCGAAGACACCGCTCCAGAGAAACGAAAAACTGATCTTGCTGACCGGCTAAACCAAACGCTTCCGCCTCATCGCATGATGCTGCTAAAGCTGGTTGCTCGACAGGCAGAGAACCAGGATGCATCCCTGTATATTGTCGGCGGTTTCGTTCGCGATCTTCTACTTCAGACCCCAGTAGTCGATTTCGACTTAGTAGTAGAAGGCGATGCTATCATGCTGGCTAAGGCGCTGGCAGAAGCCTATGGAGGAAAGGTCAGCAGCCATAAGCGTTTTGGAACAGCCAAATGGCGACTTGATTTTGGGCATAAAGATCTGCGGCGGGCAATTGGCGCGGCCGAATCTGAAATTGTGAACTTGCCGTTCAGCTTGGATTTTGTCAGTGCCCGGGCCGAATTCTATAGCCATCCTACCGCGTTGCCTTCGGTTAAGTCTGGGAGCATCAAGCTCGATCTGCATCGGCGCGATTTCACTATCAACACCTTAGCTCTCCGGCTGGACGGCCGTTACTATGGGGAGATTCTCGATCATTGGGGTGGCGGCAATGACCTGCGGGATGGAATAATCAGGGTGCTTCATTCTCTAAGCTTTATCGATGATCCAACCCGAATGCTTCGCGCCATTCGGCTTGAACAGCGGCTGGGATTCCAAATCGAACCACGGACGCTTGAACTGATTAAGCAGGCAATACCCCTGCTAGATCGGGTGAGTGGCGAACGGATTCATCATGAAATCCAGGCGATCTTGGGGGAAGATAATCTGCCGCTGATTATGGCTCGCCTGGATGAACTTGGGGTCCTAAGCGCCATTCATTCAACCCTGAAATGGGATCAACAGCTTAAGTCCTCTATCCAAAAGACGAAGGATTTCCATCTGCCAGCATCATGGCGCTTGTTATCTTTGCCTAGCCTCGAATTTCTGCTTATGGCAGTTGGCTTATCATATTTATCATATGCTGATGTCAGAGATATCTGTAAACGGCTTCACCTGCCAGCCGGTATGCAAAAGGAAATTCTGCAGGCTAATCAAGTGGCGTGCGAAATTCGCGATTGGCTGATGCCTATGAAGCCGAGTTGCGTGGTGGCTCGTTTGGATGAATGTAATGAAAGAGCGGTTGTGGCGGCAGGTATTATTTTAGAAGACCAGCCGGAGCGGCAGCGTCTGATCGACCGGTATTTGGCGCAATGGCGTTGGATTAAGCCAAATACGACTGGTGAACATCTGCGCGCTCTAGAGCTCGCTCCAGGACCTATATATCGGGAGATATTGGGGGCATTGCGAGCGGCCTGGCTTGATGAAAAGATCAGTAGCGCGGAACAAGAAGAAATGATGTTGAGGAGATTGGTATCTGAAGTCCGGCATGACGATGAATGATTATCTTGGCGCTATAAAGCAGAGGTGATTATTTGCTGCTGCTTGAAGATAAGATCTGAACAAGCCGTGGAAGCGAGATCCAGCATCTGGTTGAGTTGATTTCGGTAAAAAGGGGTGCGCTCGGCCGTTCCCTGTATCTCAATGAAATTACCATCTGCGTTCATAACCACGTTTAAATCTACTTCGGCTTGTGAATCTTCGGTGTAGCAAAGGTCAAGAATAGGCTGACCCTGAATCATACCAACGCTAATGGCGGCCACAGGCGTTTTTAATACGTCTGGAGGAAGAGAACCGGCAAGAATTAGAGGCTGTAAGGCGAGGATAAGAGCGACATAGCCGCCGGTAATCGATGCGGTTCGTGTTCCGCCATCGGCCTGGAGCACATCACAATCGATGATGCAAGTGCGTTCTCCTAGTTTTTGCAGGTCAACCGCAGCCCGTAGGCTGCGGCCGATAAGCCGGCGGATTTCTTGCGTACGCCCTCGCAGACCAGCCGTTTCCCTGAGCGTTCGGATTTGTGTGGAGCGGGGAAGAAGAGCATATTCGGCGGTTAGCCATCCGCCTGGATGCTGTCGATGCTTCATCCAGCCAGGAATATTCTCTTCAATATGTAATGTTACATAACACTCGTGTTTGACCTGCAGTGATCAAGACTGAGCCTTCCGGATAGCTTATAAATCCGGAGGCAATGGTTATAGGCCTAATTTCATTAGCATGTCTTCCATCAATTCGTTGCATGCTTTCTTCCATTTGAGCTGAGATTCAGGCAGTATACATGAGCCTGGCGAGATTGAATCTACAACGTTTACGGAGGGGTGGCAAGAGCTGGTGGGGTTTGGGGCTCTGGCGTATTGCCGAACAGGCTTGATATGTGGCACAATTATCCAAACACGGGATGACGGCTGGTGAAAGTCGGCCGGGTAATACAAGCAAGTGAACCGATTATCAAATTAATAGATAAATGGTCAATCATAGAGGAATTATTTAGATGAGAAATGGTCTATCACGGTCATTCTGGGGATTGACTCTGATTGTGGTTGGCTTTTTACTGATGGGAAACCAGCTAGGTTGGGTCACGCTGGCGGCTATAGATGTCTGGCCGTCTTTGCTGATCTTTGTTGGGCTTTTTCTCCTGGTTGGAGCTTTTCATCATCCAGAAGGACAAGGGATCACAGGGGGATTAGTTTTAACTGCTATTGGCGGTTATTGGCTAGGAAAGGAACAGGGCTGGATGAAGGCTGATCTATTTATTCCAGTTCTACTTATTGCGCTTGGATTTGGAATGATATTACGCGCAATTATTTTTCGTACAAGTTGATCCGGGATGGTATTGAAAAAGAGAAATAATTCGCCATTGATGTAATATATGTAAGGCGAGAGCGTAACTCTTATTCTCTATATAGTATGATGGTATCTTGCGGGCAAATATGTTTTTCAATGTATTCTAGCGCTAATTATGATGAGGAAGAGCTTTTCAGCCACATTAATCCGATTTGGGCTATTGATCCTGGCATTATTTTTTGGGGTGATGGCGTGTGCTCGCGCTGATCGCTTAATATTGCCAGTAGAAACGCAATTGAATCAATCAAACGATATCGCTACAATCGCCACCACAGATGTCGGCTCCATATTTACCTCAACACCGGCGCCGGATAGTAAGAGCGAGCAAATATCGCCAACCGTTACGACGAGCAGCTTGAACTATACCCCAACTCCGGATTCTACACGGATTCCTCCTCCTTTTCGCTCGGAATCAGTGCTATATGTGGTTCGAATAGGCGATTCGTTGAATTATATAGCACAGCAATATCAAGTTGGCGTTGAGAAGATTATGCTTGCCAATGGCCTTACAGACCCGAATTTAATTGCCGTGGGTCAGAGCCTGACGATTCCTCCGCCAAATGCTATGCCGGCGGGGCCTGCTTTTAAGATTATCCCGGATTCGGAACTTGTTTACGGACCGGCAAGTGTCGGATTCGATCTCGAAGCCTATGCCACTCAATGGGATAGCTATCTGTGCGGATATACGGATGAGATTGAAGGAAAGATGGTGAGCGGACCGCAAATCGTCCAGCTAGTTGCTCAACGGTACTCGGTTAACCCGCGCTTGCTCTTGGCGATACTTGAATATCAAAGCGGATGGGTAACCCGGAGGACGGTTTCCTTTGATCGTCTGATATATCCAATCGGGTATATTGAGCAAGAATATGGAGGTCTCTTTTCTCAGCTATCTTGGGCAGCCGATCAGCTCAATCTTGGCTATTACCGCTGGCGTGCCGGATGGGCTGGCCCTTTTGTATTCGCTGATGGAAATTCAATTACCATCGGGCGTGGGCTTAATGCTGGAACGGTAGGCGTCCAATTTTTATTCTCGGAGCTATATCCGGCGAGCGAATGGCGAGAGGTGGTTGCTGAAGGAGATTTCGATCAAACCTATGGCGCCATGTTCGGCAACCCGTTTAGGCGAGCTATCGATCCGCTTATTCCAGATGATCTTCAGCAGCCGATCATGCAATTGCCTTTTGAGTCTGGCAAGATTTGGTCATTTACCGGCGGACCGCACAGCGCCTGGGGTGATGGAGCGGCGTGGGCTGCGCTTGACTTTGCTCCCCCAGGAAATGCTTTTGGATGCATTCCTTCAACTGAGTGGGTTGTAGCACTGGCCGATGGCCTGATCCTTCGAGCAGAGCAGGGCGAGGTCATGCAGGATCTGGATGGCGATGGCTTCGAGCAAACAGGCTGGGCCGTGCTTTATATGCATATCGGATATTACGATCGGGTACAACCGGGAACTTATCTGCATGCTGGCGATCGCATTGGACATCCATCGTGTGAAGGGGGTATTTCTACTGGAACGCATGTTCACTTAGTCAGAAAGTATAATGGGGAATGGATTCCTGCGGATGGGCGAGTACCGTTTAATCTCGATGGCTGGGTTTCCGCAGGAGCAGATCTGCCGTATGATGGCACAATGACCCGTGACACGGTTGTGCTTGAAGCCTATTCAGGCAGGGAACCGGGTAATCAGATTAGCCGCTAAGGGAAAGGAAGTGCACTCTTGAATCCCGAACATAACCTAAACCGTAGGGCTATCGGAATGGCAGCGATTACTTTGCTGATAGCAGCACTATCCTGCGCGCGTGCTGATGTTCCTGGGCCATCAGGAGCTGGATGGCCCGAATCGACGGATTTAGCTGCGGATACGGCTACTCCGTCGACAGAGGAAGGAGTTGCGACGGCTACGGCGGTGCCAACTTTTGTAACCCCCAAACCTTTAATAACGCCAACTTTTCCGGCTACGCCGACCATGGCGGCAACTGGGATGGCAGAGTCGATTCTCTATGCTGCTCAGCCGGGCGATACCTTGCATGCCGTGGCGGTTCGCTTTGGAGTGATACCCAGTGATATCAGTACCACAGAGGGCACTCTAGGAGACGAGAAGACGCTATTGGATCCTCGACAGCAGTTAATCATTCCTCGCCGTCTGGGAATCATAGGACCTTCTGATAAGCTAATTCCTGATAGTGAATTGGTCTATTCGCCGCATGCAGCCGATTTTGATCCATCTGACTTTATGGAAACGCAAAATGGTTACCTGAAGAATTATCGAGAGTATGTAGGTAAGAAATGGCGGACGGGACCCGAAGTAGTAGCTATGGCGGCGCAAGATAACTCGATAAACCCGCGTATTCTAATTACACTTCTTGAGTATCATTCCGGATGGGTTACCAATCCTGACCGGCCGACGGGAATTGCATTTGATTATCCATTAGGCCACGTCGATTCCCAGCATCGGGGCCTTTATCGGCAACTGACTTGGCTGGCCAATGAGCTTGGGAAAGGCTATTACGGCTGGCGAGCAGGAACCGTAGTCGACCTGCGCCTGGCGGATAATTTCTTTGTTCGCATCGATCCTGAATTGAATGCCGGAACTGTTGCTCTGCAGTACTACTTGAGTACATTCCTCGGAGACGAAGAATGGACCGAAGCAGTGAGCCCGGAAGGGATGCTGGCAATTTACACCGATTTATTTAGTGATCCATGGAGCTATTTGCATCCGCTTTATGAGCCTGGCATCGAGCAGCCCCCGATGATCCTGCCGTTCTTGCCGGGCAGGGTATGGGCTTTGACCGGTGGTCCTCATGGCGCTTGGGAGCGAGAGGCAGCCTGGGCGGCGTTAGACTTTGCGCCTTCCTCCACTATGTCTGGTTGTGTGGTATCTGATGATTGGGTGGTTGCGGTTGCGCCAGGTCTTATCGTCCGCAGCGAAAACGGAGTTGTGATTCTCGACCTCGATGGCGATGGCCGCGAGGAAACCGGTTGGGTTTTGCTCTACCTTCATATTGCTCACAATGATCGGATTGAGGCCGGGGCTTTTGTTGAACAGGGCGATCTAATCGGCCACCCGTCCTGTGAAGGGGGTATTTCGACCGGCACACACGTTCATATCGCCCGTAAATACAATGGCGAGTGGATTCTGGCAGATGGCCCATTGCCATTTGAAATGAGTGGCTGGGTGGCGCATGCTGGATCCGAGGCCTATGACGGGGCATTGACCAAGGGTGATCAAGAAGTGCTGGCTTGCTCCTGCGCCTCACAGGAGACTTTAATCTGGCGATGAAATCCACAGCATTTCACCTCCTATGGCTGTGGGCTGTGATAGCGGTTGTTGTTACGGCGTGTTTGCCGTCATCGACGCCTATGCCATCACCTCCTCCCCCGACTGCAACTTCATTGCCCCCATCGATTTCCGAATTGGGGCCAACCCCCCTGCCTACGCGCACTACTTTTACGCCCGGAGAACTGGTAGATTATTTTGCGCAATCAGGGGATACCCTTTTGGCGGTCGCTGCCCATTTCCACACCAGCGAAGAGGAAATAATGGCCGCCAATCCGGCCTTACCAATAGAAATTACAACACTACCGCCCGGGCTGCCAATGAAAATACCTATCTATTATGCTCCTCTGACCGGGACAGCGTTCCATATTCTCCCCGACAGCGAATTCGTGAATAGCCCATCGGCGATAGAATTTGATATCCAGAAAAGGGTTATCCTTTATCCGGGCTTCATCGTTAATACGACCGATTATGCTTTCCGAGATCAACGCCCTGCATGGGAAGCAGTTGCGGTTTTGGCCCGTAATTATTCACTTCATCCGCGAATGTTGCTGGCGCTGCTGGAGTATCAAACCCATGCGCTGACCAAGCCTGTTGCAGCTGATGATGAGATTACATATCCGTTGGGCCACGTGCATTGGCGTTATCGTGGGCTCTACCGTCAGCTTTTGTGGGCGGCGGAGCGATTGAACGACGGCTATTACGGATGGCGGACCGGCATATTGGACACCATTGAGTTGGCGGATGGCTACATCATTCGCCCGGATCCATGGCAGAATGCAGGAACGGTTGGTTTGCAGAACTTATTTGCCGGATTATACGGTCAAGAAGGCTTCGAGCGCGCTATTGGCCCGGATGGTTTTTATAAGACTTATCGAGAGCTATGGGGTGATCCATTTGAGAAAGAGATTGAATTGATGGAAGGAAATCTACAGCAGCCGGAGCTAAGTCTTCCATTCCTCCCTAATCGGCTTTGGGATTTCACCGCTGGCCCGCATTATGCATGGGGGACTTGTCTGCCTTGGGGTGCACTTGACTTTGCGCCGCCGGCGGTTGAAGGCGGATGCGCTTATTCAGGCGAGTGGGTTGCAGCGCCGGCAGACGGCGTGATCACTCGTAGCGGCGAGGCAATGGTAATGCTTGATTTGGATGGAGATGGGGATGAGCGTACCGGATGGGCTTTGTTTTTCTTTCATATGGATACCAAAGATCGAATCGCCGAAGGAACTGTTGTGAAGCGAGGGGATATGCTTGGACATCCATCCTGTGAGGGTGGACGTTCAACCGGGACTCATGTCCATATTGCTCGTCTTTATAATGGAGAATGGATCCCGGCCGCAGGTCCCTTGGCTTTTGTACTTGACGGCTGGGTGGCTGGATACGGTGATGAGCCATATCAGGGAACGTTAACTAAGGTGTCGAAAGTACTAACAGCAAGCACGTTGCCCACCCAGGAAAATCGCATCCAATACGAAATACCTCACTAGAATTTGTTTATGAGAAAAGCCAATAAAATCTCAGAGCGTATTGCGCTCTGTCGCTCGCTGCGGGGATTCTTCAATTGGCAAGAGGCACCGATTAATTATCGTCTTTTACCTTTCGGTCTTTGCTAGCTGCAGATTACATCCCACCTATTCTGGCGGCAGTCAATTTTCCTCTCGATAAGGAGATTAGGCTATCGGAAATAGGTTCAAGTATTCTTGGCGGGCCCACTTGGAATGGTAGCGAGATAGGCGAGTCGGCCACTCTATAAGGCAATGATTATCTCCT
This sequence comes from Anaerolineales bacterium, assembly GCA_030673085.1. Taxonomy (GTDB): domain Bacteria; phylum Chloroflexota; class Anaerolineae; order Anaerolineales; family E44-bin32; genus JAFGNH01. The sequence goes on from DAOVFE010000007.1 coordinate 17,740, forward strand.
CAGAATCGTTTGTTTTGGATATCCGTTCCCTTTCTCGATTTTGGGAATTTAATAGTGAAGTCCTTCATGCTTTAGAAGCATGCAGAGTGATGGTGTCTCTCAAGGTAAAACCTAATTCAAGAGGTGTTCGATAGATAGATTCGCTCTTATCATAAACCGGTTAGTGGCGGATAGGACAGACCACCAGCTTCTATCCGGGGTGCTTGATTTCCCCGAGATTCGCCAAACGCGCCTTGTGAGACATAGGCTTACGGGTTCTGGATCGGCGAAGCTTTTTAGCGGGTGCGTTGCAGTGTCCGATTATCTTTCACGATTCCCGGCTTACGATTTCTGACGGCTAGATCGCTTTCGCTTAGTCGTCGTAAGGTCTGGCTGCAGGATTGCCGGCGTAAAGCTCACGATTCGGTCGGCTGGCTTAATTTTAAAGAGCGCCGCTCCTTTTGACGTGCGCCCGCAGCGGACTGCATCTCCGAAGCGGATTGAGCGGGCTACTCCATGAGATAAACGGGCAATGGCCCGCGAATTTGATTTGCCAATAGATCCGCCAACTAGCCGGATCGTTTCGCCAGATTTCCAGACCAAAACGCCTTTGCCATGGCGGCGTTGTATAGGGAAGTTGCTCAATCCGACCCGTTTCGCTAGCGCTTGGTCGGTGAGGAGGAATAGATCGGCGCGCGGCCGCACAAGATCCATCCCGACGAGGTGAGCGTCTTCGGGGTAGAGCCGGATGCCTAGAACGCCGGCTGCGGCTAATCCCATCGGGCGTATTTCATCTTCGGAGAAACGGATGCTAAGTCCTGCGCTGCTAATTAGAATCAAATCATTTGAGCCGCTTGTCGCTCGGACCCAACCGAGTTTGTC
>DAOVFE010000359.1 GCA_030673085.1 Anaerolineales bacterium
ATCTGACATAAGGAGTAAGTATGACGGCACTATTGGAACTAAGGGATATATGTGTGGAAGTGGATAATAAAGAGATCCTCCACAACATCAACTTAGCTATTCCGGACGGTGAAGTACACGCTTTACTGGGTCCGAATGGAAGCGGTAAGACCTCATTGATGATGACGGTCATGGGGTTTTCGGAATATAAGGTTACCAAGGGGCAAATCGTATTTAATGGACAGGATATTAACGAGCTCGATATTACCGAGAGAGCACAAATGGGCATCGGCGTCGGGCAGCAGAGACCGCCGACGATTTCCGGGGTAAAACTGGGTCAAATTCTCGATTTCGCTGTCAGCGTAGATCCACGACGTAATTCCAAAGCCGATGAGCTGATTGATTTGGCCGAAATGAAGGCTTTTATAAGACGTGATGTCAATGATGGGCTATCTGGAGGTGAGATCAAGCGTTCTGAGCTTTTACAGCTCCTGATTACTCAGCCGCGCTTTGCTATGCTAGACGAGCCTGATTCAGGCGTGGATATCGATGCCATGGAAGTTGTAGGAAGCATGGTTAATATGCTCTTTACCAAGGATATGAAGCACCCGGCCAAGCGCAGGGCGGGACTGCTTATCACTCATACCGGCCAAATATTAGATTACGTCCGCGCCGATAAGGCTCATATCATGATCGAAGGGCACTTGGTCGGCTCAGGCAACCCCGATCTGATCTTAGAAACTATCATCCAGTCGGGGTATAAGGCATGTGTCCGCTGTCTTAGAGAGAGGAGCATTAGTCAATGACCAATTCATTGCAGGGCAAAGGAAATCGCACTTCGGATGCTCCCGACGATAAGCCGGAACTTGATTTGAGTCGGTTTATTACCGAACCTTCCATATCTCCATCCGCGATGATCCCCGCCGATCAAATCGACCAGGCGGATGCAGATGAACTGACCGAAGTCGGTGTTTTTATCAAAGGTGAGGAACGGTCCGGTACGTTTCTGCAACGCGACTTTTGTCCGGTATGTTCGATAGCTCAAACCGAAGGCCTGGAGCTGCTGCCCATTGCCGAGGCTTTGCGTAAGTATGACTGGTTGGGTGAAAAGCACTTTTCTAAAGCCGTTCCGGCCGATCTAAATAAGATGACAGCACATATCGCTTCGCTGGCTGAACCGGTTGGATACTTTATCCGGGTGGAGAAAGGGATCAAGGTCGAGTTTCCCTGCCAAGCGGCGCTATATATGGTGCAGCCCAACATAGCTCAGATGATTCACAACGTCGTGATTCTGGAGGAGGGCGCAGAACTTCATCTTATTACCGGATGTATTTCACAACATGAAGTTGCTAAGGGAGTCCATATCGCCATCAGCGAGAATTATGTTGGAAAGAATGCGAAGCTCACTAACACGATGATTCATAGTTGGGGTCCTGAAGTCATCGTTCGCCCGAATTCGGGGGCTATAGTCGAAGAGGGCGGCATGTTTGTGAGCAATTATATTTCACTGCGTCCGGCGGCCGATATAATTTCAGATCCTCGAACCTGGCTCATAGGCAAGGGCGCATCGGCCAAGTATCTGACGATAATCTTAGGATCTGAGAAGTCGGACATTACCACGGGAGGCGAGGTCTATCTGAACGCTGAAGGCACCAGCGCTGAACTTGCCCATCGGGCGGTCTGCACCGGCGGAAGGATAAGCCAGCGCGGTTTGCTGGTCGGCAATTCGAGCTGCCGGGCGCATGTGGATTGCGCCGGGATGCTCCTGGATGCCGGAAACAGCGGCTACATTGAATCAATCCCCGGTTTGAAAGCGCATCATCCTGAAGCTCAAATGAGTCATGAAGCCAGCATCGGGAGAATTGCGCCCGAACAGGTTGAGTACCTGCAATCGCGGGGAATGGAAGAGCGCGAAGCGATTTCGATGATCATTCGTGGTTTCCTGGATGCGGATGTTGAGGGGCTTGGCCCCGAGCTCGACGCCCGTATAGCGGAGATTGCCGAGCTCGCCGGACATGGAGAGGAATAGTATCAGAGAATCAGGACGAAGGGCTGAAGATAAGTGATAGGGCTGGCGCGGCCGTATATGAATTTCTAGTCATGACCGTTGAAAAAACGAATGATTCGCGAAAGGGCTTTCCCTGCTGACGGCCTCTTTTTCCGGCAGACTTGGTCATGCAAAAGAGCGTGCAGCTTATTAAATAAACGCCGGCGACTTCGAGTTGTTTATGAAGTCGCCGGTGTCTGATTTTAAAACGGGCTGCGTGGCCGGGCTAAATATTTATAGAGCATTCTAGAAGAATCGAGTTTTGTCTATTATACGATCTTAATTCTATGGCGCCTTGTCGACAATGATAGTCTTTTTGGTTACGTTATTTGATTCATTGCTTTCAGCGACCGCATTTCCAGAATCGGCGACAGCCTTGATAGTAAGTTTTGCATACCAGCTGGAATATCCAGGATATGCAGATTGAAGCACCTGGCC
>DAOVFE010000172.1 GCA_030673085.1 Anaerolineales bacterium
GAGGCATTATCTTCACTGGGATTGCTCTATTAGTTGTGCTGGCGATCATATACTATTTTCCGAAAGTTCCACGACAACAAATCGCAATACATCTATCACTCGCGCTTGAAATGGGTGGGTCAATCGGCAATTTGATTGATCGTTTCACTCGGGGTACAGTAACCGACATAATTTCGGTTGGGAAATTTCCGGTATTTAATATAGCCGATTCGAGCATCACAATCGGAGTGGCCATCTTAGTTATTGCTTTATGGATTGAAGAGCGGCGTGGTCAGGAAGAGGTTGATGTCGATAATGTTCATGTAGCCGAGGAAGTCGCCGATAGCACCTTAGATGTTGAACGGCGGATTGGGTGAGCGACAAAATTGTTAAGTTTAACGTTGCAAAACCTGGGGGACGGCTGGATCACATTCTGGTACGGTATATGCCGAGTTTTTCACGTAGCCGTCTTCAACATCTAATTCGCGATGGAATGGTAACGGTAAACGGCAAAGTTGAAACAAAAACCGGGTATCGGCTTGAAGGGGGGGAAGCAGTGATGTTGATCCTGCAGCCGCCAAAGCCAACAGCCCTTAAACCTGAACCGATCCCGCTTCAGATTATTTTCGAAAATAAAGATATCCTGATTGTCAATAAAGCCGCCGGAATGGTTGTTCACCCTTCGGCGGGTCATGACAGCGGCACACTAGTGCAAGCTGCGCTGGCATATATCCCCGATCTGCAAGGCGTGGGCGGTGAACTTAGGCCAGGAGTAATTCACCGTCTGGATAAAGATACTTCAGGGCTGATTCTTTTAGCCAAGCGGGATTCAGCTTTGCGGGAGATTCAAGAGCAATTCAAGCAGCGCCAAGTCCACAAGGTATACATTGCGCTTACGGATGGACAACCGCCGACGCCTACAGGACGAATAGAGGCGTCGATTGGCCGTGACCCGCGAAATCGAAAACGGATGGCTGTTGTGCCCGAAGGAAAAGGCAGAGAAGCGATTACGATCTATCGCACATTAGAGAATTTCCGAGAACACACATTGCTTGAAGTTAAAATGAAAACCGGAAGAACTCATCAAATTCGAGTTCATATGGCATTTCTGGGTTCTCCGATAGCGGGTGATCGTATTTATGGCCGCCGCCGGAAAGTTACGATCCCGTTAAAACATCATTTCCTTCATGCCGCCCGCATTACTCTACGGCTTCCGGGTGAGGAAGAACCTCGTACTTTTGAAGCGACGCTTCCAGAGGATTTGAACCGGGTACTCGAATGGCTTAGGGGTGACTTAACGACATTAAATGAATGAGCAGGCCATATTTCTTACAAGGTGCCAGAATGGAATGGATTGATTTAAGGTCCGACACTATAACTAATCCGACGCCGGAAATGTGGGCGGCAATGGCCAATGCCGAAGTTGGCGATGATGTATATGGCGAGGATCCGTCGGTAAATAAGCTTGAGGCTTTAGCAGCAGAGCGGATGGGGCAGGAAGCCGGGCTTTTTGTTCCCTCTGGTACGATGGGAAACCTGGCAGCCGTTCTAACGTATTGCGGACGCGGGGATGAGATTATCCTCGGCGATCACTCGCACACATTCTTGTATGAGGCCGGCGGCGTATCTGCACTAGGTGGTGTGCATCCTCATACGATCCCTAATCAACATGATGGCACACTTGACTTAGGAGATATTGAAACTGCTATCCGTCCAAACAATATCCATTTTCCAATCACCCGGTTAGTCATCTTAGAGAATACGCATAATCGTAGCGGCGGCGTTCCACTTTCGGTGGAGTACGTTTGCCAGGTGGCCGAGCTAGCCAATAAATATGATCTTCGGCTTCACATCGATGGAGCTCGGATCTTCAATGCCGCCGTTGCTCTTGGAATCGAAGCACGTAAGCTGGCAGAGCCGGCCGATTCAGTCACCTTTTGCCTTTCAAAATCTCTTTGTGCACCGGTAGGTTCGGTTCTATGCGGATCGCGGGATTTCATTGCTCAGGCTCGCCGTATTCGTAAGCAGCTTGGAGGAGGAATGCGCCAGGCCGGAGTGTTAGCTGCGGCGGGGATTATTGCATTAGAGAATATGATCGATCGATTGGCAGAAGATCATGCTCGTGCCCGAAGGTTAGCGGCTGGGTTAAATGAACTGCCGAATATAATCTTGGACACTCCTGAGCCACTAACCAATATGATCTTTTTCGACTTAAACCCCAATGCGGAACTTGACGCTGCTGGTCTAGTGGCATCTGTGGCAAAGGAAGGGATAAAGTTGACGCCCAGCGGAGCGCGCAGGATAAGGCTAGTATTGCATTATTGGATAGATGATGCAGCGGTTAATCGAACACTGGATGCATTCCGGAGGGTACTTGGGAACGTATGATCAAAAATCAGACCAAATTGATTATCTTGTAAAAGTATGGGCAACCAAAGTTCCTTATCTGTGACAGCTCCACCTGGTTGTGAGCCAGACCATTTATGATTGGGTGAAATGGGGGCAAGTAGTTGGCAATTTATCAGCCGCCCAGCTCAGAAGATGCTGGGCGGCTATGATAATTTCGAGCAGGATGACCGAATAGCAATAAATTATGTTAGACGATGCGGCATTTTATCTTGAAAATGCAGTGTGGCTTTAGTTAGTTGTCTTATCTGTGGAAGTGCTTCCCGAGCGGCATTTTCACCAGCGGCAATAATTTCAGCTGCATGTCTAAAGCCAGTGATAGTTGTGATGCCCGGCAGAATTTTCGGTCGCAAGATCAGCTCCGGCTTTGCCTGACGCATATTGGCCTCTGTCAGGGCGGCTATAGTGATTGTGCTGGTGCGCCATTTATGAAGGGCGAACTTTGGCATGCCCATATTGTCCCAAGCCGATTGATCGTGAATATCCAGACTGACATCTACTGCAATGACAATTTCGGCTCCCATCTTGCGCACCAAGTCTGCCGGCACATTGTTGAGAACACCACCATCAACCAGGAGTTGGCCTTCCTTTTGTAGAGGCTCAACCACTCCTGGAAGGGCCATAGTAGCTCTAACCCCGTCAATCAAGTTTCCTGAGCTAAATACTATTTCTTTAGCTGAATAGACATCAACAGCGGTTAGAGCGATAGGGATTGGCAACGATTCGAATGTTGTGTCTTTGCCTAATTGTTTTGCCAGGTATTCTTCAATCCTGGATCCAGCCAGCAGGCCAGTAACTGGAAGTTCCCAATCGACAAGCTTAAGCATAAAGGGTAATTCACCCATCTTTATGGCTTCGACCTTGAGATCATCCATAGAATGGCCAACGGCGTAAGCTGCAGTGATTATGCCCCCCATGCTGGTACCCGACATGCAATCGATCGGGATATTTTCTTGTTCGAGGACTTTAAGGATGCCGATATGAGCAAGGCCGCGGGCTCCACCGCCGCCTAGGGCTAACCCAAGACTAGGCCTGCGAAAATGTGGTTTCATTGAAGAATTATCTCCTAGCGCATCAAAAGATCTGCCAAAAGAAAGAGATGGATTATTGAAGAAAAAATTTAGTATAAGAATAACACAGGCGGTTTCAAATACCGATTAGGCTGTTATATAATAACTCAAGATTGGCAACGTATTGGGTGCTGTCGCAAAATAATAGCAAATATTAGGCTTAAGTGGGGCGATAATGCCAGGAATGAGCAACTTTCTTTTTCTTAGCAGGGTAAAAAATATCCTATACGGGTTATGCAATCGGCTCCATAGTGGCATAAATAATCCTCTAATTTGAAATGTGTTATGTCAATGCTTTAAGAGAATATTAATATGAAGATTCGGATGATTATTGAAGGATTCGCTCTGCGAGAGATCACTCTGCTTGACTGATGGCATCTCGCTGTGGTAGACTTCGGACCGTTCGGGGGTGTGGTGTAGCGGCCTAACATGCTGCCCTGTCAAGGCAGAGATCGCGGGTTCGAATCCCGTCATCCCCGCTCTAAATTGAAAGAATTGTAACGCAAAAGCATGAAAATGTATTAACGACCAAGATGTATTTGTTAGTAGAACTAATAAGAAAGCCGCTCAGTTTTAGAGGGCGGCTGATTCATTTAGTGGCCGCATGTCTTGCATTATGTACAATAAAAAGAATTAATAGAATATGAAAGAATCAATAGCCACGGCGTTTTCAAATAATGGAAAGCGCCCGATATATTAGCCAGGTCCTATAAGCGGAAATGGCTCCATCATAATGTGTAAATAATATGATTTGCGAGATTTCTGATCGAAAATAGGTTGTTAGTATATAGTGTAACAAATTTGGCTTATTCTAAATAGAAACCATCTGAGTATTTGAAGTAGAAGTCAATAGCAACAAAAGAGGTGGAAGGTCATGGGCGCGTTTATTTTGCATCCTTTCTTCTTTGCTCTATATCCTGTTTTTTCATTGCTCGGACGAAATATTCAAGAAATCCCCCTTGCGGAAGCAGGCCGGTCATGCGCGGTAATTTTCATAGCTACAGTCATGTTACTTGCGGGATTGCGATTGATTGTAAAAAATTGGTTCAAGGCCGCGGCATTAACCTCGCTTTGCATCATCCTGTTCTTTTCCTATGGTCATGTATATTCGCTAGTAAAAAATTTTGCAATAGCTGGATTCATTATTGGCCGACACCGATTTCTCCTAGGCATCTGGGTTGCTGCGGTATTAGTGGGATCTTGGTGGATTCTCTGTCGATTACGAGATCAGCAAACTCTGACCTCATGTTTGAATATAATCGCGGTTGTTTCGGTTTTGGTGCCGATTTTCTCTATCGCCTCTTTTTCATTATTCAGCAGCACTGAATGGAGCATAGGAAACGAATTACAAGAAGAAAAGCTAGATGGGCTGCATTATGAGTGTGAGGGCGCACCGCCAGATGTTTATTACATCATTATGGACGCTTATGCTCGATCAGACATATTGCGCGATCGCTACGGCTATGATAATTCGGATTTTATCGAATTTTTGAATAAGCGTGGTTTCTATATAGCAGAGCATAGCAATTCCAATTACATATGGACTATCTTTTCTTTAGCTTCATCGCTAAATATGAATTATATTGATGATCTGGGCATTTCAATTGAAC
>DAOVFE010000409.1 GCA_030673085.1 Anaerolineales bacterium
GCAAGCGGGGGTTTGGGGGCTGCCGCCCCCATATTGGCTTTTTCCTTAGAAGATGCCCCGCAGCTTGCTGCGGGGTTCTTCACTTTCCCCCATAACAGTGGCAAGATAGCCACTCCACCCGCCGCTTACTATACCTGCCCGCGATCGATGCTATTCGCCTTCCGGTTTAACCATAGTCACCAAGCGCACACCCGCACGATGAATTTGTTGAAAATTTCCGGCCTGGCTCAGCGTCAGCAGCACCTTTTCTGGATCTATAACCAATGAGCCGGAAAGTATATCGACTCCATAATCATACATTAGCGGATGCAGCGGCGTGCTCGGGCCCAAGACGAGCACCTTTGCCTTCGGCGAACACAGCTTGAGAAGCGGCTCAAGAGTATGATTGGCCAGAGCCATCCCAGTTATTGCCACAACGTCAGCTTGCGGCAAGACACTATCTGCAGTGTCGGCCGGCAAATCGCCTTCCTGTGGTCGAAGTTCAAGCACATAGAATTGCTCTATTTGCTCTCTGCAGCGAGGGACAAATGGAAAATGCCCAATTAATGCCACTGTTTTCCCAATACCATGTTTAAGAATCACTTTCTCGGCATTTTTATCCACCCATCTATCCGGATATTGGGGCAGGAGCGCATTTATCGCTGCTACGCCTAGGCTGGCGAGCGTTTGACTCTCAGAGATTGCTAACGCAGCTAGATCACGTCCGCTCATTTCGTAAAGCATACCGGCCTGAGGCACATCCGGGACTCCATGCATTGGATGATCACTCGATAAAGTAGAAGAAAGCCCATAACGACGCTTCCCCTCCACCTCCATAATTGCGATCGTCCAATGCAATCCAATTCGAACATCAACGATCTTGCCTTCTTGCGTCTGCGATAATAAATCATCTATCAAGCCCATTCAGACCCTCCTAGCCGCCAATAAGCGGCCATGAATTCTATGCCAAGTGTTCTTATTCTCGTAATATCCGGCCGTTGAAATAAACCATATGAGAGCCGAAGCCAGGCAAGGCGCAGCCCCAGCTGTGACCATAGTCATAACACCAAAATGAAATTCAAGCCAATGTATCATGCAGGCGGTCAGCTATTAACATAGCGCCAATAATCGCATGCCATTGGGGATCCTGAAGTGAATGAATCATCGATCTTGTACAGTCAAGGTTGAAGTTCCCTGTTCTTACAATCCGGATCATTTGATGCCGGAGTATAGGAAACCTTCAACAAATTGCTTCTGGAAGATCAGAAATACAATAAAAAGCGGGGCAATCACCATCAGCGTTGCTGCTGCTAATAGCGACCATTGTGCTCCGATCTCGCCTAATTGAGTGAAGCGTACCAACCCGGCTGTTAGAGGACGGCTTTTGTCGCTATTGGTGATAATCAACGGCCAGAGGAATTCATTCCAATGCCAACTGGCTGATGAGAGTCCGAAGGCTACAAGCGCCGGAACCGCAGGCGGCAGATATACATGCGCCATTAACTGCCACCACGAGCATCCATCGATAATGCCCGCATCAACCAGATCGTGAGGCACTCCCAGGAAGGCCTGTCGCATTAGAAAGGTGCCAAATGCTGATCCAAAGTATGGAATAGCGATAGCCAGACGGGTATCAAAGAGGTGTAATTGGCGAATAGTGGAGAAGTTGGGAGCCAATAAAGCAGTGGTGGGAATCATCATTTGCAGCAATACAAAGAAGAAAATCCACCGTTTGCCAATAAATTTGTAATTTGCAAAAGCAAATCCGGCCAAGGTAATGGTTATTAGCTGTACCACGAGAATCATAATTACAATGATGATTGTGTTCAGATAGTACTTGCCGAAGGGAGCCAGCGACCACGCTCGCGAATAATTCTCCAGAGTTAGCCCGCTGCCAAACCAAATATCGCCTATCCCCATCGGATCTGCAGCAGGACGGAAAGAAGCCACCAACGCCCAGATAACCGGAACCGCCCATGTGGCCGCTAATACAAATGTCATTATGGTCATCGCCCAATGGCCAATCTTCGCTACTATCCCTCGCGGCTGTATGCTCTCGATCATCGTTATTTCCCTTTCCG
>DAOVFE010000431.1 GCA_030673085.1 Anaerolineales bacterium
GGTCTTTTTCCGGTTTTTCATCTGCCGGATCCGATTTGGGGAATGGTAGAGCAGCTTGAGGGCTATGGACAAATGCTGCTCAAGCGCTATCCGATGAAGCCGGGCGAGGTTCTCTTTGTGATCTCTAATTCGGGGCGTAATCCCGAGCCGATCGAATTTGCGATGGGCGCCAAGGAAATCGGCCTCAAGGTGATTGCGGTCACATCTTTGGAGCATTCTGAAAGCACAACCTCTCGTCACTCGAGCGGCAAAAAGCTCTATGAAATCGCCGATATCGTTTTGGATAACGGAGTGCCAAAGGGTGATGCGTCGATGAGCTTTGAGGGGTTGCCTGTGAAGGCTGGCCCGTCCTCGACGATTCTGGGTGCCGCTATTATGAACGCAGTAATGCTGGAGGCGATTCAATATATGCTGGATAAAGGCATTGTGCCGCCAGTGTATTTGAGCTTTAATGTCGATGGTTCCGAAGAGCACAATCGCAAGCTGGCGGAGGCCTATAAAGAATTTGCCTGGGCGCCATATTACTTCTTCTAAATCGAAGAACATGCCATAGTCTAGAAGGTTATTTGATAAAATATTAACCAATGCGAGCTTTAAACTTTGGATCTCGCGAGATAGCAGTCTATTGACGGCGAAGCCGGCGACGCTCGACATAATGACACCACAGATTAATGGTATTATTTGGTAGTAGTTGGAGGTAAAGGTGGTAGGAGTCATAGTTGTTACGCATGGAAATATGGCCTCCGGTCTGGTAGACGCGGCGCGCATGATTGTGGGTGAAATAGACCAGCTTGAGACTATCGGCTTGATGGAGAAAGAGGATATAGAGGGATTGATGGCTCGAATCCAGGAAGCTATATCGAAGGTCGATTCTGGAGAAGGGATATTAATCCTGGTTGATCTTCCAGGCGCCAGTCCATTTAACGCCAGTGCCCGCATAGCCATGCAGGCAGAGGCTGTCCGAGTCGTAACCGGTGTGAATTTGCCAATGCTGGCTGAGCTGCTAGTGATGCGCGAAAGTAGCAGTTTAGATGAATTGGTTGCTAAAGCGCTTGAGGCCGGCAAAGCCGGTGTAATGACGCTGTCAGCGATATTAAATAGGAATTGAATTGGATTCATTTATAGCCTGTTTCTACATGGAGGTTCTTGAATGACAGTTGTCCACGTACGGATGGATAATCGCTTAATCCATGGCCAGATCCTGGTATCATGGAACGCAAAATTTAGCATGGATCGGATTATCGTCACCAACGATAGGGTAGCTGCCGATCCACTTCAAGTTACTCTTTTAGAGGCGGTAGCTCCAATAGGGGCCAAGGTCTCGGTCTTGTCTGTCTCTGATACCGTTGCCTACTGCAATAGTCCGGAAGCGGAGGCGGAGAAAATCTTCATTATTGCCAAGTGGCCCGAAGACGGGGTCGGCCTTGTCGAGGGCGGCCTTGATTTGCCGGTTATAAACCTTGGCAACCAGGCCTTCTCACGGGGGTCGAAGAAACTCTCCAACACGGTCTTCCTTAAAGAAGATGGTGTGAAAGCATTGAAGCGAGCGCATGAGAAAGGCGTTCGAATTACTTGCCGGATGATGCCATCCAGCCCAGAAACCGAATATTGGCCTACGATTGCAAAGGCCTTTACTGAATGGGCTGAATAATTTAGACGCTATTAACGATTGCTTTGGGTAAGAAGAATCAGCTTCCCATTAGAACCCGATTTTATTCGATTAGCCAGAATATAAATGGCCAGGGCCGTAGGCACTGCAGGGCGATAGTCCTGAGCGAATATTTAAACAAAACCCGTACCCGAAGGGGCAAAATTCGGCAAT
>DAOVFE010000184.1 GCA_030673085.1 Anaerolineales bacterium
ACGTTGTCAGCCCCCTAATACAACTCGCACCCCCAAAAACTCCGCCCAAAAAAAATAATTTTTTCCCCTCAAAAACCCAAAAACCTACAACGTAACCGTTATTTTGGGGGTGGGGGCCACCCCCCCACCCCATATATACTCCTTTTCCCTAATGGTGGCTGCGTTTTTCAGTGGACTCTATAAATATCATGCAACTCGTGAGGAAGTTGAAAGACATATTTGCCTGTAAGAAGAGTGGCTAATGCTGGTTTGGGCATAATCCTCTATGAGGACTTTTTCCTGCGCGCAGGCAAATTATTTCTCTTTTTCAATGCCCTCCCTATGGATATTGACTAAAAGATAGGGAAGCAAATAGCTACTACTCTTAGCAAATGACCAACTCGATGATATTGGAATACTATTCCAGACGATACCGATCACCTAATCCAATCGATGTCGACCATTGTTGGCCTGATAAACTATTCAATCAGTCAAGATGTACAACCTTGACATCTATCCCTTTGTCCAGTATAAGAAACTATAATCCGATATTCTAGACATATTGCTGAGGACTAAATGGCTAGAGACCTGCCGGTTCCGGCAGCAGATCGAACGCTCCAGATACTGGAGCTTCTTCTCCGTCGCGGTCAACCGACCAGCATACAGGATTTCCTAAGTCAGCTTGACATCTCCCGCAGTTCACTTTACGCGCTGCTACAAACATTAAAAGCGATGGGTTATGTTGAGAAAAGCGGAGGACGCGGCCTTTATCAGCCTGGCCCTCGGCTATTGGCTTATACTCACCCCTCCCCTATCGAACCACAGGATCTGCTGACAGCCTTCTACCAGGAGGCGATAGATCCTCCGCTTGGGGAGACTATTGCCCTCGTCATCTGCAGCCAGAATGATCTGGTGATCCTGGCTCAAATTGAAGGCAAGCATCGGGTAAGGAGCGTATTTGAACCTGGCCAGCGCCTTCCTGCCGCTAGCTCGGCTGCAGGCCCGGTTTTGCAGTCTGCGCCCCTCCCATCCGTCTCCGAGCAGGGATACGATATAAGTTCTGATGAAGACACAGTTGAGCTTGCCCTGCCAATTTGCCGGGATGGAAGCCATCCAGATGCAGCCCTTTTAATCAGCGCCCCCGGCTTCCGCTGCCATCCAGATAATCTGCGTGAGCAGTTGCCGGCTCTTAGAGAAATCGCCGCTCGGCTTTCTTATCGCCTTGGCGCTCAGATTTATTCTCCCTATCAAACCTCGCCTCGGCCGCCGATCAGCTCGACGATTGCAATGAGTCCTAATGAAATCGCCGACTTTCTTCAAGGGCCCTGGGCTGCGCGGCTGGCCTGCATTCGACCCGATGGAACGCCGCATGTGGTTCCTGTCTGGCATGAGTGGAATAAAAAAGCATTCTATGTCGCCGCTTGGCCCGATTCGCGCTGGGCGGATTATCTCCTTGCCAATCCGCGAGTATCCCTCACTATCGACGAGCCATGGCCGCCGCTACGCCGTATTTCGGTATGGGGAGAAGCCCAGCTTGTAGAGCCTGAAGATCTCCCCGGGGGTCAGAACGCATTTCTAACCCGCCTTTTCCAGCGTTATCTTGGCCGCAGCCTGCCAGCCGATTCGACAGCCTGGCACTCGCATACCTTCCGCATTATTCCTGAGGATCAAAGCGGCTACCGCGGGCTCCAAATGGTGAGAGCGCATGAACATTAGCATTCAAGATCTTAGTCACACCTACGACGCCCTCCCAGCTCCAATTGAAGCCCTCAGCTCGGTTTCACTACAGATCCCATCCGGCCAATTTGCCGCCCTCATTGGGCCGAGTGGATGCGGCAAATCGACAGTGCTGCGCCTTCTTGCCGGACTGCTTAAACCAAACTGTGGAATGATTTACCTGGACGATTTTCCCCCGCCCCGAGCTATAGCTCAGAAACGAGTCGCCTGGATGGCTCAAAGTCCGGCCCTCTTACCATGGAAGACTGCTCGGGACAACATCGAACTGGCGCAGCGAGTCAATCCACAGCCCCGGCGAAACAGCCTTTCATCTGATGAACTGCTTAATCTGGTTGACCTGGCCGATTTTGCAGATGTTTATCCATTTTCTTTATCCGGGGGCATGCAGCAGCGAGTCGCTCTAGCTCGCTCCCTGGCTCTGAACGCCAGCGTCTGGCTGATGGACGAGCCCTTTGCCTCGCTGGATGAATTAACCCGCGAGTCGCTCGCCTTCGAGGTCATTCGCTTATGGCATATTTTTCGAGTTACTGTTTTATGGGTGACCCACAACATCTACGAATCGGTGCGGCTGGCCGATCGGATTATGGTAATGAGTCCCCGGCCGGGGCATATTCATGCTGACATCGAAGTACCCCTCAGCCGGCCCAGGGATGAAACAAGCACCGAGTTCCTGGCAATCGTGAAACAGATACGAGCTGCGCTGAAGGCTGAGTGATGAACCGCAAACGCCCATCCAATAGCATCCTTGCACTGGCTATCGTTGCACCCGCGCTGATCCTTTGGGAGCTAATTGTCCGCGCCACTCAGACGCCCATCTACATCCTTCCCGCGCCAACCCAAATCCTTTCCACCTTGGCGAACAACGCCGGTTCCTATATGCAAGCGTCGTTAATAACGCTGGGAGAAGCCCTATTCGGCCTTGCACTTGGTCTGATGGCCGGTATTGGCATCGCCTTACTCCTTGGGCTGTGGCCCAATCTGGAGCGCGGTATGATGACCCTCGCAATTCTGATCAAGTCCACACCAATGATTGCCATCGCACCGCTATTGACCATCTGGCTCGGTTTTGGGGTGTTGCCCAAGATTATCATTACCGGATTGATGACCTTTTTCCCGGTCTTGGTTAACATGCTCAGCGGCTTGCAATCCGCCAATCCGGCCATGCTAGACACATTGCACTCATGGAACGCCAACCGCGGGGAAGTTCTCCGCAACGTCCGCATCCCTTGTGCCCTTCCCTACCTTTTTGCTGCGCTGAAAGTCAGCGGGCCATTAGCCTTGATCGGGGCTGTGGTCGCCGAATGGACCGGCGCATCGGGCGGATTGGGTCGAATCATGTGGTTGGCCTACACTAACCTGAACCTGCCCTACCTCTTCGCCGCAGTCTTCCTGCTGGCGGCGGCTGGTATGGGTTTCTATGGCTTGATCGTGCAGGCAGAAAAAAAGGTCGTGTTCTGGACCCCGTCGTGAGCTGTCATGTATCAAAGATATATACGAGTCGAAAACCCATGATAGCCGAATCGAAAGATGGATGGTTTCTGGTTAAATCCAAAAGATAATCGAGCGATGGCCGGGATCGCCGCCGGCATCGGTGGGCTATTCGATTTATGCGATTAACACTTAAGTGAGAGCATAAGCGCCATTCCACAATATTTTAACTATCACTACGAGGTTACATCATGAAAGCCAAAATCATTTTCCTTCTTATCCCGATTATGCTGCTCAGCGCCTGTTTCATTGCACCATCTGACGAGGCGGTGGAACCGATGTCGATGACGTTCATGGCCGGCTACCGGCCGCAGGCGAATCTTCCCTTTGTTGGCGTTTATGTTGCTAAAGAGAAGGGGTTTTTCGAAGATGAAGGTTTAGATGTTACTGTTGAACATTCGCCTGGCCATGGTGAGCATCTCCAACTGCTAACCGCCGGCAAGGCGCAGGTCACCACCCAGGATGCCGGAGTGCTGCTCCAGCGGCGAGCCGATCCGGGTCTGCCGCTGGTCTCAATTGCCCTCATCGGACAGCGAGGCCAGCAGGCATTTGCCGCCCTACCCTCTTCAGGAATGAAGACGCCAAAGGACTGGGAAGGCCATACTGTAGGCTACAAAGGAACGCCCCCTCCCGAGCTAAACTTGCTTCTTCAGGCCGCTGGAGCCAATCCCGATAAGATCGAGCTGATCAACGTCGGATTCGATCCGCGGGTATTATCCGAGGGAAAAGTTGACGTCTATCCCATATTCAATTCAAACGAGCCTTACCTGCTGCGCCAATGGGGATACGATCTCACCATCTGGCATCCGGCCGACTATGACGTGCCATCGCTGGGCCTCGCTTATGTCACAACCGATCAGATACTGGAAGAGAATCCGGAATTGCTGGCTCGCTTCTTGAGAGCGGCGCTTAAGGGCATCGATTACGCCGCCGCCCATCCGGACGAAGCCGTTGAGATTGTGCTCGAGTATGCGGGCGACCAAGCGGATCCCGATCACATGCGCTTCATGCTGGATACCGAGCTTGCCGATGCCCAAAGCGAACTTACCCAACAATACGGTATCGGCTGGCAGACTCACGCTCAATGGCGGGAACTAGCCGAAATGATCAGTGACGCCGGCCTGCCGGCACCTGCAGATGTCGATCAGGCATTCACCACCCAGATTCTCGAAGCCGCACGTTAGAATTCGGCCAAAAAGCCGGACCTTGCCTATAGGTGAAGGGAATGAAGCTGCGCTTATATACATCATCATTTAGGCTAATGAATTAAAGGCTGCCGAAGCCGGATGATTATTAGCCGCTTCTTCAAGAACAGACGCCCTCATTTCCACACGATATTCAAGTTCCTTGAGGATAGTGTTGAAAAAGAGAGGAATCATGGGAAAAAGCCAGGAAACCCAACAACTTGCTGTGGGGATGAGTAGAAAGTGCGGGTTTGGGAGCTACCGCCCCATGGAAAAAGCCAGGAAACCCAACAACTTGCTGTAGGGATGAGT
>DAOVFE010000064.1 GCA_030673085.1 Anaerolineales bacterium
AATGCCAGCAGACAGAGCGCGATATGAAAAAGATCGGAGCGCTTTTGGCTGTGGTACCGCCTATTATCCCGTCTGCGGGATGGAAAGAGAGCGTGTTGGAAAAGATCTTATCCGATCAGATATACGCCCCGCAAACGCCGACTGTTCATTCTCCAAGCGCCAAGCAAGGAGAAAATCTGGCAGGAGATGGCGGTCATCAAGGCGGTTATGGGGCGGGGGGAGCTTCGACGGCAGGCAAGTATGGTCTGGCAACCATGATGAGCAAGCTATTGCCACTGGCGCTTATCACAGTGGCTGGGGCGCTGCTGGTTAGTGGCATAGTGCTGGGGGCAAAATTATGGAGCAGCGTTGGACCTAATACTAGTTCTGATCAGTCTGATAGCGGCATATTGGAGCCGCCAGCGCTTGAACCAACAAGCACAATGGAGATGGAAGCTGCTGCGCCGGGTCTCGCGAATTCTAGTGCTACAAAGACGATGATTGCGAGCTTGTCGCCTACTTCAACGATGACTCCGAGTCCGACCGGTACTGCCACACTAGGGCCGCCAATCGCTACCGCGAAGGAGGATGCCAATTGCCGATTTGGTCCAGGCATGGCTTATGATGTTGTGGGCTATTTGCTTGAAGATCAGTCAGCCCCAATAGATGGGCGCAATGCTGAAAAGACTTGGTGGTGGATCGAGCGCCAGGATGGCTATGGCCATTGCTGGATCTGGGATTCCTTGGTTGAACTGAGTGGTGATATAAGTGGTGTTCCGATTATTGCTGCCCCGCCAACGCCGACGCCGGATGACACGCAAGCGCCCACGGTCCGGATCAGTTACGCGCCAACCGGCAATTGGCGGCCAGATACAAATGACGTAATTACCATCACTGCCAGAGCCAGCGACAATAATGATGTTGCTCGGATTGAAATTTGGTTGAAAGCGCCAGGATCCGGGCAATTCTTGCGTAAGAAGGTTTGCGAGGGCGTGAATACATGCATCTACCAGGGCGGGCCTTATGCCTCAGGTAAATTAATGTGCTACGCGCAAGCATGGGATGCGGCCGGAAACCAGGGTGAGAGCGACAAGGTTGAAATAGATGTCCACTACATCGTGGAGTGAAAAAGGGGGCTGTGTGAAAAGTCAGGTCAGTGGGCATCCAAGCGCTTAGATGCCCACGAATCTTTTTTTAGAAATTAGGCCTTATTAACTTTCTGTAAAGACTGCGTTGAGCTGTCCATTCTGAGTGATGTTCTCATTGCTAACAATTAAAAGAACAACGTGTATCAAGATCGAATTCGATGGGGGTGATAAAGAGAAATGGTTTTCTGAAGGGCGTAATAGATATGGGGCGGGAGTGAAACTTCCGCCCCATATCTGGCTCTTTAACAGGCAAATACGATTTAACATACTCAACTTCTTGGATAATGAGGTTAATAAATGTAACGCTTTGGTGGAATTGTGCTGATGGTGTCACAATCCAGCCTTCTATCTCGTTACAGGGGTGAAATTGCGGATTGAAAGATGCTGAACTCTAAATGACTCAAATGTGATAGGAGGTAAGGACGATGTTTAAAAGATTTGGTTTTGGACTGATGATTTTATTCTTGGCTGGAGCGATCGTATCCGCATGCAATTTTCCGGTGCCAACGGCAACTCCCGAAGAGATGATCGAATCGCAAGTGGCGGCGACAGTTCAGGCGGTTGTAGCACAAGCTGAATCACAGGAGAGCGACGAATCGCCAACTGAAGTGCCGGCAGAGGAAAATGATGAAGTCGTACCAACTGCAACAGCAATTATGATTCCTACCGAGCCGGTCAGCGATCCGCCGCCGGCAACGGAACCTGTCGGCTGTGTGGATCAAGCAGGCTTTATAGCTGACCTGACGGTACCCGACGATACCGAATTCGAAGGAGGCGGCGCTTTTGTGAAAAGCTGGCGGCTTCAGAATACGGGAACCTGCACCTGGACTTCCTCATATTCACTGGTTTACAGCCATGGTGATCAAATGAGCGGGCCGGCGGTTGTTCCTTTGATGGGAGCGGTTGCGCCGGGTGGAAAAATCGATCTGTCGGTAAGCCTGGTTGCACCGGGTACTCCTGGCTCCTTTCAGGGGTTCTGGAAGCTGCGCAATTCGGGCGGCTTATTATTTGGCCTCGGCGGTAATAGTGCATTTTGGGTGCGAATAAAAGTACCTGCTCCGGCAGAAGATGATGACGATATCGTCCTTTTCCCTCAAATACCGATTATCCCACTTCCCCTATTTGCGTCGAGCGGAACAAATCAGCCCATTAATGATAACCAATGCTTTGACTTGGATGAAGGGCTGATGATTAGCTGTAGCTCTGCTGCGGTGGACTTTAGATACGAAAGGGAATTTCTCGCCTTCCAGTATAAACATTATATCCGCCCGATGCATGGCGCAACTTTCGCAACTTATGGGCCCGATAAACCATCTAGCGCAGATTGCCAGGCGGCCGGATTGAGCCATAGTAAATTGAAGCTTTATAGTCGATATGTTTGCTATCAAACCAGCAATGGAAAATATGGCTGGATTCTTGGCCACAATATAGGAAACAAGTATATTCGATTTGACTGGACGACCTATTTCTCTCCATAGATATAGGTGATATGGGGTTTCGAAGAGCCGTAGGCGTAGCTTAAGATCTGCCTACGGCTTTTCGTTCTCCGGCGTGGATGATAACCAGAAGTAGAGACGTTGCATGCAATGTCTCTACTCCTTTTATTCGATTAGCCAGAATACCCCTCAGCTTGCTGAGGTCCCTAAGCTTGCTTAGGGGATGAATGGCCAGGGCCGCAGGCACTGCAGGGCGATAGTCCTGATCGAATATTTAAACAAAACCTGCACCCGAAGGGGCAAAATTCCCGCAATGGGGGATGTCCCTAAAGGACATCCCTAAAGGAATTTTGAGGGTTTTGTCATTTACTTAAAGGCGGCTGGCTTCTCCACCGGGAAACCCGCTCCCAGAACATATCTATCACAATCTTTTGTGGTAAAACGCTTTTAGGCACTCTCTTCTTGCATTTATGCTTTTAGGTCTCTACAATTGAACACCGAGCTATGCTATATGGCAGATATAAATCGCTTATTGCACACATAATCCGATGGGAGCAGGCAGAAGCTAATCCATAAGAATCGCACAATTATGTCTTTGCTTCTGTAGACGAGAAAATAGGAAAGGGCGATGGAAAAAGGATTATTAATAAGGATATTAAAGAATGAAATTGAGCGAACCACTGGCTGCACTGACCCAGTGACAGTGAGCTTGGCGGTATCACGTGCAACTCGTGAGCTGGGATGTGTTCCCGAAAAAGTGGTTGTGACTGTCAGCCCGAACCTTTATAAGAATGCAATTTGTGTTGGCGTGCCGGGCACGGGCATGAACGGAATGTACATAGCCGGAGCTTTAGGCTCAGTTATCGATCACAGCGAGGCCGGGCTGGCTATTCTTGATTATCTTACCGAAGCAAAACTGGACGAAGCTAAAACCATGCTGGCGGAAGGACGAGTTAAAGTCGGTTGGAAAGATACGGATGAAGTGCTGCATGTACGCGCCGAAGTGTTCTCTGGCGGCAAGCAGGCCTATGCTGTGATTGCGGGCGATTATTCCAACATCATCGAGGTTGGCTGCAATGACCGGGCAACACATACAGCTTCGGCGGGGAATGCTCGACAATCCGCGGCAGATATTCAGAACTATACCATCCAGGAGCTCTTTGCAAGTATTGAGTCGATGAATATCGAAGAGCTGAATTTTCTGCTCGATGCTGCCAGAGTCAATCGAAATGCGGCTGAAGAGGGAAGCAATCAGTCAGATTTGCATCTGGGGCCATCCTTGCGAAAGAGAACGCGCGATCTGCCGCACCCATTCTCAACCATAGACCAAGCGCAGGCATGGACTGGAGCGGCGGGCGAGGCCCGGATGGTTGGCTTGAAAGTACCGATCATAGCGATTGCTGGCAGCGGAAATCAAGGTATTACAAATTTCTTGGGAGTGCTTGCCGTGGCTGAGGATTTAGGCAGCTCCGATGAAAAACTCGCTAAGGCCTTGGCGATCAGCTCAATGATTACGGTTTATATCCGGAGCTATACGAACCGGCTCAGCCCAATGTGCGGTTGCGCCATCGCGGCTGCGCCAGGCGTTGCCGCTGCAACCAGCTATCTATTGGGTGGTTCTTTGGAGGACATGGTTCATGCCATGCAATCGGTCATCGGCACGTTGGTTGGAGTTCTTTGTGATGGAGCCAAAGAATCATGTGCTTACAAGCTTAGTATGGCTGTGAATGTAGCGGTTCAAGCGGCATGCTTTGCTATACAAGGGACCTACATTCCCTCAGGAGCCGGATTGATTGGCAACACGATTGAAGAAACCATTGCCAATCTGGGCCGGCTCAATGCGGCGATGGCACCCGTTGATCGAGCGGTATTGGGGTTAATCGAAGAAATGCAAGCTAATCGGCGTGAGGCGGAAAATCGCGCGCAAGGATGAGTGATTACGCCTGACTTTTGTACGAAAAAGCCAGAGAACTGGCCAGCGTGCGTCGCACGCTGGCATTTTTTTATCGCTCGCTATCGTTTACTTGATAACGAAGCCTATCGGCTTCGCGAACGGAGCCTATAAACTTCGCGAAGGAGGCAGCAGCCCTCCATGATGGCTTTTTTAGCGTAGCCCGCGCAGCTTGATGCGAGGCTTCTTCATAAGACGCTTAGCCCGTGGCGGGCCACGGGCTAAAAAATTTCCGAATTAATGTATTTATAGTGATGGCGATAAAGACGGAATTGCTAGCTGACTGGTTCGAAACGCGCGGTAAAGTGGCGTAGCAGCTCGGAGGCATAGGTAAAACGATAGCCAGGGATCGAGTCGCGACGATCTAGGATGCGAGAGGCGACATCGATGACATAGTCGAGATGGGCCTGAGTATATGTCCGGCGAGGGATCGCCAGGCGAACAAGCTCCAGCGGCGGATACACCATTTCACCTGTCTTGGGATCAGTGTGGGCAAAGGCAACCGAGCCCAGTTCCACTGCTCGTATTCCCCCCTCCAGATAGAATTCAACTGCAAGGGATTGGCCAGGGAATTGATCCCTGGGGATGTGGGGGAGGAAACTGCTTGCATCGATGTAGATGGCGTGGCCGCCGGCAGGCTCGATAATAGGAATTCCATGTTCCATCAGACGCTCGGCGAGATAGGCTGTCTGACCAATTCGATAAGCCAGATAGGTTTCATTAAGTCCCTCTCGCAATCCCACTGCAATAGCATCTAAATCACGACCGGCCAGACCGCCATAGGTTGGGAAGCCCTCGCGCAGGATTAATTCGTTGCAAGCGCGATGATAGAGATCCTCATCATTCATGGCTAGGAATCCGCCGATGTTAACCAGCGCGTCTTTTTTGGCGCTCATGGTCGCGCCATCGACGAGAGCGAACATATCGCGGGCGATCTGTTGAGTGCTTTTATCTGCGCATCCAGGCTCACGGATTTTTATGAAATATGCATTCTCGGCATAACGGCAGGCGTCAATAAAGAAAGGAATCGCGTACTGGTGATAAATACGGCTTACTTGTCGCAGGTTTTCAAGTGAAACCGGCTGGCCGCCGCCGCTATTGTTGGTAATAGTGACCATGCCAAAAGGGATTTTTTCTGGACCAGTATCTTGAATGAAGTGTTCTAGTTTGATAGGATCGAGATTGCCTTTAAAAGGATGGTGATTGGTTGGATCGGATGCCTCATCAATAGCCAAATCTACCGGACGGCCTCCACGGGCCAGGATATTTGCCTGGGTGGTATCAAAATGCATATTGGATGGAATCGAGTCGCCGGGCTGCACTAACAAGCTGCAAAGGATATTCTCGGCTGCACGACCCTGGTGAGCGGGCACGAAATAATGGAAGCCAAAAATATCTTTTATTACCTCCTGCAGATGATAAAAAGATCGAGCGCCAGCATAGCTTTCATCTCCTTCCATAATGGCCGCCCATTGATGATCGCTCATTGCGCCAGTGCCAGAATCTGTCAATAGGTCGATATAAACTTCATCTGAGCGAAGGCCAAAAACATTGTAGCCCGTGCCTTGAAGCGCTAATTTTCGTTTAGAAGGACTGATTTGCCGGATTTTTTCAATAACTTTAATCCGGAAGGGCTCAGGCGGATAAGATGCCATGGATACCTCCATGCGGTGAGATAAATAGAGTCTAGCACTACTTCCTGACCAAGAGAAGCCAAATGGCTAATTAGAATAGCAGCCCCTTTTTTTAGTAGAATCATAAATGTCTGGGCGAAGATCTTGGCCAGCGATGAATCGTCTAAATCGCGACCGACCTTAGCATAAAAGGTTTTGGCAAGATTGTTATTCAGTGGCAATTATTCAATAAAGGACGGGAACTCGAAAACTAGGCCGAAAAAGCTCGTTTTTAGGTTTCAGCCTAAAGATTGTAAGGTCATTTTATCTGCCAGCTCACTGGCAAATAATTTCATTTTTTGTAATGATCTCATATGAAAGGTGAACCAAATGGATTCCAAGAAAAAATCAAACCGTCTTTCAATCCTCACTCTTGCGCTCGGGCCATTGCAGACCAACACTTATTTGATTGCCGATTTGGAAAGCGGACAGGTGGCTGTAATCGACCCGGCGTGGGAAGGTGAAAGTATCGCGCAGGTAGCGGATGAGCATCACTGGAAAATCGAAGGCATTTGGCTGACACATGCCCATTTCGATCATATGGGCGGCGCAGCGGCGCTTACGAAAAAGATAGCCACGCCAGTAGAGATTGCCTTGCATCCGGATGATATGCCGCTTTGGCGAATGATGGGCGGCGCGGTGATGTTCGGTTTGCCGGCATTCGATCCCGGTCCTGAACCATCGATTATGCTCGACCATGGAATGAAACTCAATCTGGGCAAGTACTGCTTTGAGGTTCTTCATACCCCTGGACATACTCCGGGGCACGTTGTCTTCTATGAGCGAAATCAAGGAGTTATATTTTGTGGCGATCTAATCTTTAAGGGAAGCATAGGCCGGACGGATCTTCCAGGGGGAGATTGGCACGCGCTCTATCGCAGTATCAATCAGCAGCTGCTTGTACTTGCGGATGAAGTGCGCTTATTTCCCGGTCATGGTCCAGCGACAACAATCGGCGCGGAGAGACGTTTAAACCCTTTCCTGGAAGAATGCAGAGGGGTTTGAGCTGCAAGTCTGATATAGCCGAGTCAGTTGCGGCTGGTCCCAGAGTTGAATCGCCATAATTCCCTATTTTCCTGGAGACTATTTATTCGATTAGCCAGAATACATCTCAGCTTGCTAAGGGGATGAAAGGCCGGGGCTGTAGGCACTGCAGGGCTATAGTCCTGAGCGAATATTTAAACAAAACCCGCACCCGCAGGGGCAAAATTCTGTAAAGGGGGCTGTCCCTAAAGGATATGCCTAAAGGAATTTTGAGGGTTTTGTCATTTATTCGATACGCCAAAATCCCGCCTTGTGGCTTAGCCATTTTAATCCCCCCTGTTCGTCCCCCATAGGGGGACTGTGGGGGACACGAGCCCTATCCCCCACACCCCCTGGGGCAAGCGGCCGTTGATCCAGCGGGAAGACAGAAGGTTTTATCGGCCGCTGCGGAGGAGGTCTGTTAATCGCAATATTCCTCATTGTGATGGTCGAAGTGGGGCTCCTGATTACAATCCTATACGGCAATGATGGAGGGGAGCAGCAGCGGCTGATCGGACCTCCAAATGTAAACACAACCTTAAGACGTTGCGCTACGACGATCTCTTCAAGCTTTGATCTATGTTCTCAACGGTGGGCTTGCATAGTTTGGAGGATATTGCTCATCATCTTATAGTAATCGTATGATTGCACTTATAAAAGGTCGTCTCTTTACGATA
>DAOVFE010000315.1 GCA_030673085.1 Anaerolineales bacterium
TTATTTGGCGTATTAACCCAAGCAGTTTATCGATGCCAAAGAAGAAGGCAATCAGGAGCGAGGAGCGTGCAACCAGTGACAGCTTTTTGGAGGGCAGGGAAGATTCGGCCACAATGCTTAGTCCTATTTGACGTACCGGAGCACCGCAAGCGTCAAGGCGCTACGCCAAGCCGCTCCAGCGCCTGCAAGCTAGGTATGAATCCCGGATGGTATTCGAGACTGGCCCGCAGGTCCGAAATAGCGCCATCGATATCTCCCAAAGATTCCTTCGCCATAGCGCGCCAATAGAAGCTTTCTTCTAGAATCGGATCGACCATAGCGTTGAGTGTTTGGGAGGCGAGGCTGATCACTTCGTTGTGGCGGCCGCTGTAATAGTAGGCGAAGTAGGGACCGGTCTGGTACCATAGCATGCGCCAGGGTCGATCGTCCGGATCGAGAATGGACGGATCGGCATAAATCTCGAATGCTTTGTCGTATGCTGCGGCCGCGCCGGCATAATCCTGCAAACGCATTAAATTCGTTCCCCGGTTAAACCAGGCAAAATATAGGTCTCTGCCGGTCAGGATGATAATCTCATCCGATGCGAGTTGAGCGGCATGCTGGTAGTTGTGGGTTACATCCGCGTCGGGACCGAGAAGGATCATCACTTCAGATTCCCGACTGGGCGGATAAATAATCAGGTAAATGCAATTGAATGCCCGCCAATATTCCATCAATTTTTCGTAGGGAACCGGCAAATTAGCCCCGCCTTGATATGAATCCTGCGCAGTGACCCTTTGCTTTATATCATCGTAGCCAGTGATCACTTGGTAGTGTCCCATCCATCCGGCATCAGGCACATCCAGGCCCTTTTCCACCAGCACCGGAAAGCCGGCGGCCAGGAAGCGTTTGATGGTTTCGAGATCGCCGCCCACCTGAACGACGATGTCGAAATCGGTCATATCCTCCACGTAGTTTGCCATTTCGTAGGGCATGACATTTTTATCGTCTTGAATGGGCTTGAGATAGGCGGCCGTATCACGTTGATCGCCTTCCCATCCCCAATAAGAAAGCGCCATCGCAAGGTTGGCTGGCCCGCAGTTGTTGTATTTCTGGTACTCATGGACAACGCCGGTTAGTCTGATCTCCTCCGGAAGCGGAGTGGGTGAGATGGTCGGCGTGGGTATGAATGTTGGCGTTGCTGTCGGACCGGGCGTAGGAGTCGGAGTGATAGGTGTGGGGGAAGGAGTGTAGGAAGATAGGGTGGCATTGACCATTGCTATAACAGTTGGATTAGGGGTGAATACAATCTGTTCCGGGGGTGAGATGGTATATTTTATCTTCGCCCGTAATTCATCTATGCGCCATTCGAGTTTCTCGTGCACGAATGGTATCTGGTAGATGAATGCGCCGGCGAGTATTATCGCTACTATAACGGCGAAGCATAGCGTCAGAACCGTTATTTTCTTTGAGCGGAACATGGGCTGATTATACTTGAGGATAGCAAAGAAAGCCGGAATATATTGGATTGATTTGAGATGACAGTTGTTCACTTGCCGCTCTCCAGCTCGGGGCAAGGCTATAGAGATTGGGACGAGACAGATTGCCTTTTATGGGATGGGTTTGATGGAAAGGTTTGTCACATAATGCAAGCTATAAGGCTGGAGGCTTGAGAGAAAGCCTGAGAGAGAAATCTGCTCTACTCGCATTGAGATGAACAGGCTATAATCACTTCATATGAGGTTGGATAGCTATGGTCATTAAATACCTGAGACGTCTGCTCTATTTGTCGATAGGCATTCTAGCAATGGCCGTCTTTCTGGTGGCCCCGGTTAAGGCTAGATCAGTTAAGGCACCGCCGATGCAGCCGACGGCTTTTTTCACTCCCACGCCTGATTCGAATGGCCAGATTATTTACACTGTACAGAAAGATGATTCGCCATGGAGAATTGCCGCTATTGCAGGAATCTCGCTTGAAGAATTGTATGCGCTTAACGGTTTGCAGCCGAATGATTACATCACTGTTGGGATGGAATTGCTTCTGGGTTATGAAGGCCCTCAAGAAGCGACAGCCGCTCCCGAACCGCTTTCTACGGAAACACCACTTCAAGTCGAGGCAACACCTTTTGTTGGATCGGGAGAGATTTGCGTCATTATATTTATCGACGAAAATGGAAATGCGAGTTTTGATGAAGAAGAAGTCGCATTGTCAGGCGGCCAGGTGAGCGTTGTGAGTGTATCAGGGGAACTAGCCGGTGAGCGCACGACGGACGATAACCCCGAAGGTCATTGCTTCAAAGAGATCGAAGAGGATGATTACAATGTCAGCGCCGCCATTCCGGAGGAATTCAATCCGACTACAGCTATGAACCTGGCGATACGTATTCAACCCGGGGATGTTAAATACATTCAATTTGGCGCTCAACCTAGCGGCGCAGTCAACACAGCAAATGGAGATAAACCCTCAGGCCGGTCAACAATATTGGGCGCGTTTGGCATAATCCTGCTAGCAGCAGCCGGTATTCTTGGCTATTACGCTTCCCGCTATCGCAAGCATACAACAAGCCTACATCGCTAATTGCTATCGTAGTTATGAAAGGCAGATGTCCTCAGCTTCGAGTTGCAGCTCTTCATGAGAAAGGCCAAGATACTCCACGGCTTGCGTCACTCACTATCGCTCGCTTGAGAACGAGGGTGTTAAAAAATATATTTGCCAATAAAAGAGCGTGGTATATGTGGATTGGAAGCTCCGCTTCCAATACACATATTCTATTATTTCGGCAAGTGAAGAAGGGGCTGTTCCAAAAGGCGG
>DAOVFE010000485.1 GCA_030673085.1 Anaerolineales bacterium
AGCTTGCTTAGGGGATGAATGGCCAGGGCCGTAGGCACTGCAGGGCGATAGTCCTGAGCGAATATTTAATCAAAACCCGTACCTGAAGGGGCAAAATTCCCGCAATGGGGGATGTCCTTTAAGGACATCCCTAAAGGAATTTTGAGGGTTTTGTCATTTACTTTAATATATCTATTTTAGTTGAGGGAAAAACTATGTATCACGAATATTTCAATGTAATTAATAAGCTACTTAAACATATGGAAGACAGTCAAGGCGATTCAATCATCAAAGCAGGCCGCATGGTTGGAGAAGTGCTCGCTGACGGTAAGGCGGTCTATACCTTTGGAAGCGGGCACTCTCAACTGCTGGCCAGAGAGATTACTGGAAGAGCAGGCGGTCTTTTTCCGGTTTTTCATCTGCCGGATCCGATTTGGGGAATGGTAGAGCAACTTGAGGGCTATGGACAAGTGCTGCTCAAGCGCTATCCGATGAAGCCGGGCGAGGTTCTCTTTGTGATCTCTAATTCGGGGCGTAATCCCGAGCCAATCGAATTTGCGATGGGCGCCAAGGAAATCGGCCTCAAGGTAATTGCGGTCACATCTTTGGAGCATTCTAAAGGCACAACCTCTCGTCACTCAAGCGGCAAAAAGCTCTATGAAATCGCCGATATCGTTTTGGATAACGGAGTGCCAAAGGGTGATGCGTCGATGAGCTTCGAGGGGTTGCCGGTGAAGGCTGGCCCGTCCTCGACGATTCTGGGTGCCGCTATTATGAACGCGGTAATGCTGGAGGCGATTCAATATATGCTGGATAAAGGCATTGTACCGCCAGTGTATTTGAGCTTTAATGTCGATGGCTCCGAAGAGCACAATCGCAAGCTGGCGGAAGCCTATAAAGAATTCGCCTGGGCGCCATATTACTTCTTCTAGATCAAAGAACATGCCATTTTCCAAAAGGTAATTTGTGATAGTTTAGACCAATGCGAGCTTTAAGCTTTGGATCTCGCAAGACAGCAGTCTATAGACGGCGAAGCCGGCGACGCTCGACATAATAACACAACAGATTAATGGTATTATTTGGTAGTAGTTGGAGGT
>DAOVFE010000374.1 GCA_030673085.1 Anaerolineales bacterium
AGGTCCATTCCAAACGTTGTTGATCGGTAACTCGGCGGACAATTACGGGGACGGTTGCAAGGCCGGCAATGCGCGAGGCTTGCAGCCGGCGATCGCCGGCGATGAGAATATACTTCTCGCTTTCCTCATCCCGGCTCACAATCAACGGTTGGAGTATGCCATGTTCTTGGATTGAAACAGCCAATTCGGACAATTCTTCTGGATTAAAATTGATTCTGGTCTGACGAGGATTGGGTAAAATATCATCAACTGGAATCTGAAGAACGCCACCAGTAGTGGCATCGAATTCCATTCCAGTCGGAATGAGTGCATCCAATCCTTTTCCTAAGCCCCGTTTTTGGCTCATCTTACTCCTTATTATCAGCAACTATGCCTGACTGTCCTATGTTATCTCCGCGCATCAGCTCAGTAGCTAATGCTTGATAGGCAAACGCTCCCGGTGAATTCGGGGCGTAAGCCGAGATCGGTAAGCCATGGGACGGCGCCTCGGCAAGGCGTATATTACGTGGAATGATAGATTGAAAAACATTTTCTGGAAAGTGTTTCTGTACTTCTTTAACGACATCTCGGGAAAGGTTGGTTCGGCGATCGAACATGGTGAGCAGGAGGCCCCGAACCGTCAGCCCGGGGTTGAGCGCCACACGCGTCCGCCGCAGGGTTCGCATGAGCTGGGTTAAACCTTCCAGTGCTAGGTATTCACATTGAATAGGAATGATTACACCATGTGAGGCGGCGGTTAACCCATTAATGGTTAGCAAACCTAGAGATGGCGGGCAGTCGATCAGGATATAGTCATAGCGGCCTTTAAGATTTTTAATAGCATCGCGGAGCAACGTTTCACGGCCAGCAACTTCAACCAGCTCTATTTGAGCGCCAGCCAAAGCGGATGACGAAGGAATGATGGAGAGTTGCAGGCTGGTATTGTGAAGGACAGCCTCCGCGGCGGGAATTTGACCGATTAAAATCTCGTAGGTTCCGGCACTTACTGTAGCATGATCAATGCCGAGGCAAGATGTAGCATTCGCCTGCGAGTCGAGATCGATAAGCAGTACCCGCTGACCGGCTTTCCCTAGATAGGAGCTGAGATTAATCGCGGTGGTGGTTTTACCAACGCCGCCTTTCTGATTAACCAGGGTGTAGATTCGGGTCATAGATTCAACTGTATCCTTGCGGCTTCAACTTCGGCTTGTCGCGGCGCTCCTGCAAGACCTCTACGAGTGACAGAGGTAGCGGCCAGTAGATTAGCTAAACGGGCGGCTTCCCAGGGATTCTGGCTGTGATGAAAGTGGGCAAAGAAAACTGCCGCAAAAATATCGCCAGCGCCCGTAGGACATCTCTCCTCGATTTCTGGAGCAGGGAAGTGGCGGCATTCTTTGTTCCAGTAGACATGTGCGCCATTCGCACCATCAGTTATGACAAGCAATTTACAGCTGACAGAGAGCGCCTTAGCGATTGAAGATTCTCTATCTAGGTCTTCTGTGCTAAGGACGACTGCATCGGCGGCCGGAACAATATCCTTTAATGCTTGCCAGTTCTCATGATAGACAAGGCCGTTCGAATCCCACCGCCGCAGCCATCCTTGTGGTGTGAGACCTACCATAGCATTAGGGAAGCGGCGAATCAAATCAGTGTCCACTTCGTTGGCAATTGGTCCCAGATGGATGATCGGAGCGCTGAGCCATTCTCTGGGAATCGATCCAAAAGATAAGGGCTTTGCCAGTTGACGGATGATCTGCGTCCGCCCATCTGGATTATACCGGTTTTCAAATGTAGTTGAATGCGCGGCTGGAAGGGAGAACTTATTCAAAGCAGAAAGAGGCTCGAAGTCGATATCCGGCCCGGCGGAAGTCACTATGCCTACTTTTAATCCCAATGCCTGAGCAGTCAGGCCGGCGTAGGCTGCCGTCCCACCCAGTTGGGAGCTGCCCATCTGAAGATCTTTTGTCAGATGGCCAATGACCAAGTAGTCAATAGACGAATCGTCAGAATTGTCAGACATGGTGCAATATGGCATCATCAAGCGGCTCAACCAGTAGGGCCGAGGTTATTTCTGAGGGAAGATTGTGACCTTGCGCCGGTCACCTTCGCCGATGCTTTCGGTGTAGACGTCGGGACGCTCGTGTAATTCGAGATGGATGATCCGTCGTTCATTGGCGGGCATAGGCTCGAGAGAAATGCTTCGCCCGCGTTCCGTGACTTGTTCCGCTATTCGACGAGCGAGCTGGCGCAATTGGCGCTCACGCCGTGCGTGATACCCTTCAATGTCAATAATAATCGCCACTGGCTTATGTAGCTCTTTAGCTGCAATAAGGCGGGTGATGTATTGCAGAGAATACATTG
>DAOVFE010000144.1 GCA_030673085.1 Anaerolineales bacterium
TCTGATGTGGAGTGTATCTATGTGTGGGTCCATTTTCGATTGCCAAATGGTCTCATTTTCAATTGCCACATCGCGACCCGATAACACGAGGTGGTATCATTTTCGATTGCCAAATGGGTTCATTTTAGATTGCCAAAAACATTAGATAACATTTTCTTATTTATGGATTAACTTGGAGATACAATTTATGACAACTCACAATGCAAAGGAAATTAAAAGCCAGCAAGATAATCGGACCCAATATGGACAAGGTCTAATTGAGTATGCGATTCTAATCGCGCTGGTTGCATTGACAGTCGGCGGTACTCTTACTACTCTTGGCGGCGGCGTAGGCAATGTCTATTCAACTGTTCATGATGCTATCGCCGGTGAGGAAGGTGAGCCATCCGAACCGGATAAACCAGTTAAGCCGATCAGCCCAGTCAAGCCCATAGAGCCGGAAAAGGGCTTATCACTCACCGTGCCAGCGCTTAAATGGGGTGATTCGTATTTATGGTCTGATCCTTTTATAGTTGATTGGTTAAATAATAAAGATGAGAAGGGTCACAAACCAGGTAGTTTTGCCCATCCATTACGGGGCCAGCTGCCAGATGTGCCCAAAGGCGCTATTATTGATCCCTCTATCTATACTAATGATTGGTGGGACCAGCCTGATGGCAAGGTGGATGAAAATGGAAACTGGGAAACTACTGTCTACCTGGATTCTAGGTACCGTGACCCAACGATAATCCGAATAGATGTTAAAGTAGATGGGAAGACCATCGACACATATGAAACGCATATAAATCCTCCAAGGCAACAAGACCATGAGAAAAAAGCAAAAGTTCGATGAGGGAATAACGGCGCAGCAAGAGATGGCTCAAGAAACCGATTTCCTAGTTGATGCGCCATCGATTGAGCTAGAGAAGCCGGGACTTAGCTTACGACAAAGGATTGTTTATGGCATGATTGCTGTCTTGTCGGTGGCAGTGGTTATTCTCGGGATATCGCTATCAGATCAAGCGCATGCTTCACCCGCTATGGGAGAGATGACGGTTGTTGGGCGGGTGAGACGGCTGGATGGAAGCCCTCTACAGGCACAGGTTTCTATTTATGGGACAGATATACACGTGATGACTGATAGGAGCGGCTACTTTCAGATAAGCCAGGTTCCGGCTGGGCCGCAGACAATCGTTGCCAGTTATCAGGGTTATGAAATGGGCGTTCCCGTCGAGTTGGAGCCTGAGACGAAGCGAGACATAGGTTATCTGGAATTCTGGCCATTGGATGAACAAGTAAGCCTGGAATGAAAACTAAGTATTGCAATTGAATATGAGCTTTTTGGGTATGTAATCTTGAAAAAGCAATATAAGCGGGATGTATGTAAATACACCCCGCTTATACTTTTCCCAATCTCGTAGTCGGGCATTTTTCAGCGCGGTTTTAAGTAAAGAGCGCCTCCGGAGGGACTCGAACCCCCAACCTTCTGCTTCGAAGGCAGCTGCTCTGTCCATTGAGCTACGGAGGCAACTTCAAATGTAATTATAGCCGTGAATAAGCCGGTATGAAAGGGGGATCGCATTCTTGTTTATTGCGAAGCAGATTCACTACAAATTGAAAGGCACTGTAGCGTTCAATGGATGATCGGATAAAGTTCTTGAAGCCCACTCTCGTTGCTTGGAATGAGGTTTGTGGGTCGTCAAATCGCTCTCTATCAATTAGGTTGAGTATTTATCATGCAACTCCGGGCGTCACTTGCATTTCATGGATGGACATTTTCTCATGGTTGAATTTCAACTACAACCCCGTCTTCGGCCCAGGAATAAAGTTGCTCGGCGGGTTCAAGATCCAGAATAATGCAGCCAAAGGAAGCCGGCTCCCCTAGGACATTGGCCCATAACCGGCGTCCATTCGAAAGCAACGGCAGTCCATGAATGCCATTCATAAAGCCAGGGACCGCTTCGTAGATGCCCATGAAGTTCGGCATGTATAAATCCCAGTTGGATGCATAAGCGTTGATCTCGTGCGACTGGACCTGGAAGATTCCCGCCATAGTTGGAGATCTGTCAATTCCGGTGCTGATGACAAAGTCATAGATGCATTCGCCATCCTGGTAGGCCCAAAGATGCTGGTCGGGAATGCTGATGACAATCCGCTTGTTTGGCACTACCGGCAAAGGCAGCATTGCGTCGGGGGGCGGTATTGTGATGCTCGATAAAGTAACCAAGCCGCGCCCTGTGATCTGCGGGTTGAATTCCATAATTTTCCAATAGGGAATCCCGACTTGAGCGGCGATCGAAGTCAGCGTTTCGCCTGGTTTAACCTGGCGTATGGTCGGCAAGTAATGGACGATCAGTGGGTCCGATTGGCCCATTTCCATGCTATCTAACGCGGCTGCCAGCGCTATTTCAAGATCCAAATCACGCTCGCTTCCAAAGCTCGCAATCCAATCTTGCAGGTCATCTTTTATACGTTCTCGATCGAGCGATATTTGAAAAGCATCGTCGTTTCGCTCGATGATTATCCAGGAAGCGAATTTTTTCGGACTCGGATCCCATTCGAGAGATTGGTCGAGGACCGGGTCGTACGCAGAGAGCTTTAGATTAGAATGAATCAAGCTTTCAGCTTCTGCAACCCAAGGCGAAACATCGCCAATTGCCGGCGGAATGGGTTTCATAACCAAGGGAAGGAATCCGTATTCAAGAACGGCCAGCGGGTCTGCGGCAAGCGCAATCATCGTCTTGTCGATGTCCAACTCCTTGCCAGCAATTCCCGGCGAACCGACAGCTTCTGTGCCTTCGATATGCAGGCTTCCATCTATGCTGGGAACCTCAACTATGGTCGCCCATTGGCTCAGCTCAGATCGCGCCAGGTCTACGTTTAGCCGGGGGATCGGTTCAAGAGAAAAACCGTCTTTAAAGCCAATTAGAATACCCATAACGCTTGATGTGATGCTTGGTCGATGGCCGATGGCGTGAGCCGACTCGGCGGTTGCCCAGGAATCGATGCCTAATCCAAACACAGCTGGGTGCATCTGCCAAATCCGCGTTGGATCATCGCTGTCGACCAGGGTCAAAGTTGGATCGGCGTTATAGTTTTCTTCCAGCCGAGCGGCTGCTTCAGGAAGCGTCAGCCCCGAGAGGGAAATGCTCCGAACCCATATTCCTTCTACTATAAGCCCTGAAATCTGGTAATAGCCGTAGACGCCCAGAGCGAGGAAGATCGGAATTGCACAGAGAACGAGTATTACGCCCGTTACGCGGATCATGGCGCTAAAAAGAGCAGGCCAAAATTTTTTCCTTTGAGTGGATTGGGCATGCATATTTTCTGCACTGGAGCGAGTGGGGCCGGTTTGATCAGTCGGTGATGGATTCATCTGGGTTTGAAGGACCTTCCTAGATTGCATGTAGTTCCCCCTTTTGGACCGTTATTCAATGATTGAGTTTACTAAAAAATGCGCCCGCCAGCAAGAATTAGGGGGTAGACGTGGAGTGTGAGCTCTACCCACACTCCACGTCTAACGTTTCTTATTTTGTATTTAGGTTTTTTTCAGTGCAGTTATGATTGCATATAAGTTTATTTCCTAAATCGAGCAGTCTGGCGGCATCTACTGACTGATCCGAGCAAGTCAGTGGATTAGGCTACGGCAGATAAGTTAATATACCTCATTATTTATTAGTTGCAAAAAGTCTGCCAGAATTGAATCAGATGATAGATCCGATTAAGGCTTTATGGAAAAAGATAGGATACCTTGAAGCATTCGATGATCACCGCCGCTCGCTAATGTTAGTTTTGAGTAATTTAGTTCTTAGTTTAGCGCCGGGTGGGAGTGAATTGCATGCAAAAAC
Organism: Anaerolineales bacterium; assembly: GCA_030673085.1. Taxonomy (GTDB): domain Bacteria; phylum Chloroflexota; class Anaerolineae; order Anaerolineales; family E44-bin32; genus JAFGNH01. The sequence continues at coordinate 3,828 of DAOVFE010000144.1, forward strand.
AAGGGCCAGAGGATGTAAGCCGAGGGAGAATTTCGCCTTTGTTGGCTCAAAATGCGAGATACAGTCCCATATAGACAACACTCTTTTATGGGAAAATATGTTTTTCAACACCCTCATTTCCGCCTTATATAGTATGAAATTAAGCTGAACAAGCCGAGGAATTTTCTCGCTGACGGCATTAAAATTATTAAAATATTCCTAGACATAAGGGAATAGGGATGGTAAGATTTTTATGTAGGTTGCATGCGAGTTCTGTAAGGATGTGGAAATACAAAAGCTTGAGCATTTATAATTCAAGCCAACATGGATAGAGCCGGCTCTGCTGGTGAACCCGACCGTAAAGAACACGACAAGCACCTAATATATCTACTAGTTAAGGAGCAAGAGAAATGTCGGAACGTGTAACTGGAACGGTCAAGTGGTTCAACAGTAGCAAGGGCTTCGGCTTTATTGAGCGGGAAGATGGCCCGGATGTATTTATTCATTACACTGCAATTCGTGGCACCGGCTATCGTGAGCTAGAAGAGGGCCAACAAGTGGAGTTCGCCGTCGAGGAAGGCCCAAAGGGATTGCAGGCTGCTGACGTCGTAGCCATCTAATCAAGGAAAAGGATTTAGGGAAAAGCCCTCCGTAATACGGGGGGCTTTTTTTTTCGATTAGCTATTTTAATCCCCCCTGTTCGTCCCCCAAAGGGGGGTATGGGGCGAGTAAACAAAATACGTATTGCTCTCATTAAAGGTTATGAAGAGGAATAAGGTTAGTAGCTCGGAATCAAAGCGTGCTCTATCAATATCTAATCCCCCACACCCCCTGTGGCAAGCGGCCGTTGATCCAGCGGGAAGATAGAAGGTTTTATCGGCCGCTGCGGAGGAGGTCTGTTAATTGGAATATTCCTCATTGTGATGATCGAAATGAACCTCCTGCTTACAATCCTATACGGCAATGGTGGAGCGGAGCAGCGGCTGATGAATATCCGAAGGCAAACACAACATAAAGCCGTTGCGCAGTGACTTGCTGGGGGTATGGGGGGAATAAACAAAATACGTATTGCTCTCATTAAAGGTTATGAAGAGGAATAAGGTTTGTAGCTCGGAATCAAAGCGTGCTCTATCAACATCTAATCCCCCACAACCCCTGTGGCAAGAGGCCGTTGATCCGGCGGTAAGGCAGAAGGTTTTATCGGCCGCTGCGGAGGAGGTCTGTTAATCGCAATATTCCTCATTGTGATGGTCGAAGTGAGGATACTGCTTACAATCCTGTACGGCAATGGTGGAGCGGAGCAGCAGCGGCTGATGGACCTCCAAATGCAAACATAACCTTAAGCCGTTGCGCTACGACGATCTTTTAAATATTTGATCTATGTTCTCAACGGTGGGCTTGCATAGTATGGAAGATATTGCTCATCATCTTTTAGCAATTGTATGATTGCACTGAAAAAAGGTCGTCCCTCTACGATAGCCTCTTCTTATATAGGCCCAAAGGGCCTTTAGCTATGAGCCCGACTATTCATGGTCGGGCTTAGCAGCTATGAATATGCAATCCCCACCTGCATGAGCTGCCTTTCGGATATATGTATTTTCCATATCATAGGCGTCGAACAATCGTGTCAATTGCTCGAGAGCTTTTATTCGATTAGCCAGAATACCCCTCAGCTTGCTGAGGTCCCTAAGCTTGCTTAGGGGATGAATGGCCAGGGCCGTAGGCACTGCAGGGCGATAGTCCTGAGCGAATATTTAAACACAACCCGAACCCGCAGGGGCAAAATTCGGCAATGGGGGATGTCCCTAAAAGACATCCCTAAAGGAATTTTGAG
>DAOVFE010000111.1 GCA_030673085.1 Anaerolineales bacterium
AGTTAAAATCCCTCCGGGAGCACGCACCGGCACTAAGGTTCGCGTATCCGGCCAGGGCGAATCCGGATTGGATCAGCCGGGAGACTTATACATCATTATCCGCGTCGAACCCAATTCTAACTTTAAACGCAAAGGGAATAATCTCACTACCGATGTTCATGTCGATCTATTCACCGCTGTACTGGGAGGGGAGGTTCGCGTTCCCACTATGGGACAATCAATCTTGCTCTCAATTCCTCCTGGCAGCCAGCCCGGACAGAAATTCCGCGTACGCGATCGAGGTATGCCTAATTTACGTAACCCATCCCAACACGGAGACCTTTACGTTCGTCTCAATATAGACATTCCGCGCAAATTGAGCAGTAAAGAGCGCGGGCTATTTGAGCAGCTTGCAAAGCTCCATCGTAAGCATGATTGATAAACTCGCCGCATACATAAGGATCCGAAACTGATGAAAAAACACATTATAGCTATTGCGGCTTCATTGCTCACACTGGCAGTGGTATGTTCGTGCCTCCCTGTCTATAATTTCAGTCTTGACCCCACTCTAACTGCCACCGACCAGCCGCCTTCGACACTCGCAGCCCCAACCTCTCCTCCCCCAACCAAACAGCTCGAACCCGCCTATTTCCTGCCGGTAATGGATATGGATCTGGCCGCACTTTATGAAACGATCAACCCCGGAGTAGTGACCATTAAGATTTACACTAACTCTGAAGTTCCCCAGGACCTTAATATGCCAACTGCTCAGGGTTCCGCTTTTGTAATCGACAAAGAAGGCCACATCGTCACCAATCAACATGTGGTCGAGGGCGCAATAGAAATCGAGGTTGATTTCCCTACCGGGCACAAATCCTGGGCGACTCTCCTGGGCACTGATCCCGACTCAGACATCGCTATCCTGCAAGTCGATGTGTCAGAAGACGAACTGATTCCTCTTCCGCTGGGTGACTCTAGCCAGGTTAAAGTTGGCGACATAGCCATTGCCATTGGTAATCCATTTGGCCTGGCCGGATCGATGACCGTTGGTGTAGTCTCTGCTATTGGCCGCACGCTTGATTCGCAACATCCGGCTCCCGGCGGGCGCCTTTTCAGCGCCGGAGACCTTATCCAAACCGACGCAGCCATTAATCCTGGCAACTCGGGAGGCCCATTGCTCAACATCAAGGGTGAAGTTATCGGAATGAGCCGGGCCATTGCCACTGATAGCTATACATCATATGGAAACGCGGTAAATTCAGGAATTGGCTTCGCAGTGCCGGTCAATATCATTAAACGCGTGGCTCCATCATTAATTGAAAACGGCAAGTATGACTATCCCTATCTAGGCATCTCCTCCTTGGGCGATCAATTCTGGAGCCTTAAAATCATAGAGTCACTCGGGCTCCCTCCCGACGCATTGGGAGCTTATATCACCTGCGTCACACCTGACGGGCCAGCGGACCAGGCCGGGATTATAGGTGCAGGCGATTGCTTAGATTCGAATCTCAAACCAGGCGGTGATCTTATCATCGCTATAAATAACTATCCTATCCATGAGTTCAACGCTCTGCTCTCATATCTAATCAGCGAAACTCAAGTCGGACAAACCGTCACTATAACGGTGCTTCGGAATGGAAAGGAGGTCGATATTCCTATAATAATTGGTGCACGTCCTTAGAAAGGATCTTGCCCGATAGAGCTACTCCCGTCCCAATCCGGCACCATTTGCCCGGCAAGAACTGGGAAGTGGGGCCTTGACGGAATATAGTCACGGAGCGAGCTCGATTTGCCCTAACATATCTGATGGCTGGGTATCGCATAGGGATTAATACCGTGTTGGTCTCTAACAAATTCTTCTGGAGGCTGTCATGCTCACCGAGCAGAATCTGCAAGACCTGATCGCATATCACCCTGGCCCTTTTGTCCTAAGTCTATATCTGAATACAGACCTATCGATTAACGCTACTGATACTTATAAACTTCATCTGCGTCAGATGTTGAAGGGGATCGAAGCCAAAGCAGAGCAGGATATTAATGCGGTCAAGCATTTTATCGATCATGAGTATGATTGGTCCGGCCAGAGCGTAGCAATCTTCTCCTGTGTTGTAGACGCTTTCTTTTGTGCCTTTCCGCTCCAATTCCCGGTTGTCAATCAGGTTCAATGGATGAGCAACCCCTACGTAAAACCGTTAGCTCGTCTTTTCGAAAGCTATGGCAGCTATGGGGTAGCTCTAGTCGACAAGCAAGGGGCGCGCCTGTTCCACTTTCATCTCGGCGCTCTTCGCGAACAGGAAGGTACCATGGGTGAAGCTGTGCGGCAAACCAAGAGCGGCGGCGGCTCCCAAGCTACTGGTCGGCGTGGCGGAGCTGCTGGCCAGACCCGTAGTACTGAAGAGGTTGTGGAACGTAATTTAAAAGATTCGGCTCGTTTCGCTGCCCGCTTCTTCGATGAGAATCGTATCCGGCGGGTCCTCATTGGCGGAACGGATACAAACGTCGCCCGATTCCGGGAGTTGCTTCCAAAATCCTGGCAGAGCCTGGTCGCTGGAACCTTCCCAATGGATATGACTGCCGGACAAAATCAGGTTCTCGATAAAGCAATCGAAGTCGTTGCTCGCGCCGGGCAAGAACACCAGGCAAAGTTGATCGAAGCTGTTATTACGGCCGCGGCTAAAGGGCGGGAGGGAGTCATCAGACTGGACGAGACCCTCAGCGCCGTTCATGCCGGTCAAGTCCAAATCCTGGTCATCAGCGAGGGCTATCATCAACCAGGCTACCGCTGCAAGGGTTGTGATTATCTAACCACCCAGAAACTCGAGGCCTGCCCATTCTGTGGCGGAAACTTTGAAACGATCGAAGATGCAGTCGAGCTGGCTGTTCAGCGGGTTCTCAGAGATGGCGGCGAGGTTGAGCTTGTGCATGAATCCGCTCAACTCGAGAAAGCCGGGAGAATCGGCGCATTATTGCGTTACTAGCAGCAGTGAATGTTAATTAATTGAGGCTGTCTAAAAAGAATTTTAGACAGCCTCTTATGGCTGAGCTGCTGTACATCAGCGCGGCCGATATGGCTCTAGCGATCTATTCCTATAGCTTATTCCCAAACCGGCTTCTTTCGCTTTTAACCTCCATTATCAAGCCCATCAATCAAAGTAGGATCGCTCTAATGCTGCCAGGTTAGTAGCCAGCACCTCGAGGTCGTTCATTGCCGCGAAAATATCCTCATCTATCTCGCTCAATACCAGCAATACGCGGCTACGCATGGCCTCGACTGTTTTCTTATCTGATTCCTCGACGCTTTCCAACAGTTCGGCAAGCCGCTCATCCGTGCCTCGCAATGATGCTTTCGCAGTAACCGTATCCTCATTCGCCAGCGCCACCTGTGCAGATGTCACGTCGACTAATGCTTGCAAGATGAGGATGTGCTCTTCTACTGATGCCAATTCCGCAGTTAGCTGATCGATTTTCTCGTTTTCAGCCTCCAGCTCTGCAATTTGGGATTCGTTGTCCTCAATCTGCGCCTGCGCAGAATCAATCTCGGCCTGTAATTGTCGATTCTCCTCCCGTAGTGGAGAAACCGAAACAAACCAGGTGACCACTACGCCAATTGTAAAAAGCACACAAATCCCAGCCGCCCAGCGCAGCAATTTACGCCAGAATCGAGCTGCCCGGCTAATCTCTTGGGGCATCTCCTCCGGCTGAAGTGCTTCCTCTGGCTCCACAAACGCCTCTGGTGGGGGCACTTCGGCAATCCTAGCAGAGACTTCCTCTAGACCTTCACCCTCGGGTTCCACCCTCAGCTCTTCGGCTTCAGGCTCCACCTCTGGCTCCTCGCTTTCGGGCTCTATAAGCTCCTGATTAATCAGATCATCATTATCCATCGACTTCTCCTTGAATATAATCTCCCCCGGATTAACTCTTCTCATACTTCATAACCGCCTTTATGGGGCTGTCGCTTCAATCAATTCGTTCCAAGCTATCTCAAGATCACCGGCGGCTAATATTGGACGTTTCTCCATATTCTTCAGTGCCAGGTCAATCCGTTCCACAATCTGAGTGAGCGTCTCGATTTCATCTTCCGGCGCGTTCTCAATCACCGCAGCAATAATATCACGCGCTTCAGTCGCGACTTCGACGGCGGATCCGAGATTACCCTCGACTAAATGCAGTCGCGCTCGATCGAGCAGGGAAAGAGCCCGCAGCATTTGCAGTTGGCGACCTATTTTTTGGGTTGGTGCTTCAGCGCTGCCTAAAATCTCCTCAAGATTATCAACCCTCTTATTGATAAGTGCCAGGTCTTCCACAAGTTTATCGATCCGGTCCGTGTTTATAGATAATGTGGCGATTTCATCGCTTTGATTCTTCACTTCCGTCTTCATGCTTTCAACCGTCGTCTGCAGCTCAGCGTTGGTTTCAATCTGCTCTGCTAACCGCCCTTCCAACTCTGCTAGCCTTTCACTCGTTTCTTCGGCATAATTTTGGAACTCCTGCACGGCCTGATCCAGATCTGTTTCAACATCAGATACCTGCGCAATGTGGCTCCCCCCGGGTGCAATGGCACCATTGTAGAGCGCCGGAATTCCATAATATATCCCCGCTCCCAACCCGATCCCCAGGATTACGACGAGCAGGAAGGATAGCAAAAAACGCACGGCCCGCGCGATAAACGGCTTTTTTTGATCTCCGCCTATGGATTCATGCGATTCGGTTTCTATAGTCATCTTATCTTCTCCATTAAGGAACAGGCGGGGCTTCACTCTCTTCGGCCGGCAAAAGATCCGACATAAGCGAGTTTAACCCCTTCAGGAATGTATCAAATATACCGATCTGCTCTTCCATCTCTTTAGTAGTCTGAGACAGCTCGTCCATTGCGCCCTTTAAATCAGCAACTTCGACTATAGCCTCATTAACCTCGGCCGTGAGCGAGTCAACTTGATCTTCGATTGAAACCATTCTACCGCTGAGGCCCTCAAGAGCATCTAATCTCCTCTCGATCCCCTCAATATGCCCGGTGAGATCTTCTAAATCTCCGCTCGCTTGGCCGATTAAGGAGGATAGCTCTTTTATGGCTCGATGATGGCCAAAGTTTAACGTCCCATTAATCCCGCCCAGGATCATAAGATTGAGAATCACCGAAAATACGACGCTAAAGATTACACTCCCAAAAATAAGCCATAGGGTATCCGTCCGGCTGAACCGCGGTTCCCGAGCTGTGGATTCAATCGCCGGCTTGGGAACGGATTTCGCCAACGGCCGTTTAGCGGCTTTGGGCGCTTGCGGCCCAGCTGCAATGGCATGGCTTTCCGGTTTAATGGGTTCTTCCCCAGCCTTCGCCGCTGTTTCGCTTGCCTTTTCCTTGGGCTTATCGCTAGCTTCTTCATCCAGCCGTGCTTCAGGTTCAAGTGTAGCTTGGTCTTTCTCGATTTCGAGCTCTGCCCCTTCGCTGCTTTCTTCGATGACTAAATACGATTTAATCCGAGCCAGAGCGGCTTTGCCGATACCCTGCACGCGTATTAGATCCTCCGCCCGATCAAATGGCCGGGCAGCTATGATTCGTTCCGCCAGCTCCGGTCCCACACCCGGCAGCTTCTGTAAGGCTTCCTTATCGGCAGAGTTTGGGTCTAAATTAAGTTCTAAATCATCATTCATTTAACCCTCCTAATCTACCCTCACCTCTACTATACCCTTTTATTAGTAACTTTGTTCTCCAACATCCTCCTATCGAATGATACGATCAGGCTTTCGACTGCCCCGCTGGATCAACCAGTCCCCTGATACGTGGCTGGCACATACTCAACCGATGGCTGTCGCTGTCTGGTTTGCGGATAGAGGCATATAATCTTATGGACCAGTTCTAGCATATCGTTTACGGCCGGATGCCCCAACTCGCGCGCCTCTTCAACTAGAGCTGATAACGCTCACACAACATCCCTCGATCGCTTACCAGGGCCAATTCTCGTCTGTATATAGGTGTCGTCGTGCCCTGCCTTTTCTGGCAAAGGGCAATGCCAGAATCATGCCGAATGCAAATCCGCCAATATGCGCCCACCAGGCAATCCCGCCAAATCTTCCAACTGCGCCTAGACTGAGCAATCCCGAAGATAGCTGGGTCAGAAACCAGAATCCAAGAAAAATAAAGGCAGGGACATCAACCAACCATGGCAAGATGAACACCGGGATAAACGTAGTAACACGCGCTCTCGGAAAGAGGATTAAATAGGCCCCAAGCACTCCGGCAATCGCACCGCTCGCTCCAATA
>DAOVFE010000238.1 GCA_030673085.1 Anaerolineales bacterium
GGCTCACCTGCCGCGGCTGCAGCCGTTGCAAATGACGGTGAAGTTAATAGTTCGCCTGTCGCGGCCGTGGAGGTTCCATTTGACATTGAAGTGGATTCGCCGGGTAGTGATCTACTATCTGAAATAGCGCATCCAGTTCCCATCACAACCGTACCTATCGTAAGTATCCATACTGCTATTCTCTTTGCCGCTTTGACGGTCTTTATCATCGTTTGCTCACCATTTCTCATCTATTATTTCGCCGGCCTTAGTCCATTGCCAACTAGGACCGAACGAACTTCTGTGGAAAAGATCATCCCAATTCCAAATCCTTAGCACAGATCAGAAGTCCTATTTTAATGAAAGGACGATCTGCCATGTGGACAATTACTGAAGTCAATCGTTCAATCGCCAGTCCCTACTTGAAACACGTGCGTTTTTCCAGAATCTAAGGTGTCTTGAAAAATCAGCTCGTCGCCTTCTATAATGAAGGATGCGTCTTCGCCCGACGTCAATTCGGAAACTATTGAAGGCGCACCTAAGCCTAACGCTCTCAAGTTCACACGCAATGTGTAAACAACCGGTTCGTCCCCCCAATTGTAGACAGTGAAAACGTCCTTCCCGAATCGCTCTACCATCACGTCCGCATTGTCGGTTCGGGCATAAGTCAGCGGCTCCCATCCTTGCCCGTTGTAGCTGCGCACCAGTTCAGCATACCGGTCCAGCTCCTTTTCTGCCCCGGCTGCCCAGCCGGTGCCATGACGGCCTGGTGATAGGAGGATGCCATAGAAAAGTGCACGCTCGCCGGTGGCATTGATATCAGCCACACCCAATCCTGTTTCCTGTACGGCAAAAAGCTGCAGCCGTTGACCGGCGGTGGCCCGCCGGTAATCTAGTACCATCTGGTTCCAGTTAATCGGATCGTTTCTTACCTTGCCCTCGCCTCCGAAGCCATCAATCCAAGGAGCCAGGAAATTCACCGTCGCCAACCCCCAAAAGTTGATACTAATGCCTTTGTCGACGCCGTAATTATCGTCCAGATGAGTGCGCAGAGAAGCTAGGTATTCGGCGGTACTGCCCATCGTATGCACGCCTGGACGATAATCATTGCAGCTATAGCTAAGCGGGATATCCGCGACGGCGATGTGTTCCGTCCGCAAATCAAGCGCGGGCGTCGTCATAAAGTTGTCGATCTGAATGCCGTCCAATTGCCCGCCCACAGCGGCAGTCTCGGCAAAAGCTCGGTCCACCTCTCCCTTTAATAGGTATTGGCCAAGGCCATCAGGCAGATCGGGATCCAGGTTGCTTACCCAGGCGATCTCCCAAATATTGGGTGCCCATGAAAAGACGCCGATATGTTTAAGGATCGGATCACCATTGGCATCGTAGGCCACACTTATTGGGTAGGTCTCCGCCTTGGCACTATGGAGGAGATTTTCATCAGCGGCAAAGGTCGCAACGTGTTCCCACCCTTCATCGATGGTGGGCGCAGGGCCATCTGCTGGTCCCATCTTGGCCACCATATCGGCGCAGGTATAATGAGGGGCATAGATTCCCTCTTGGTCATATTCAGCCACTTTTCGAGCCGCCGACTTGCCGGTATAAGTCCCCTGCTCAAAGCCGGAGTATTCCTCGGGTATGATGCGCGCATCGAACCATTCGGGATGGAACTCTTCCATCCGGGCCAGAGCGGATCGCAGCCCCCAGGCCGGATCCGATCGATAGAAGTAGAGTGTAAAGTCAGCTTGTGGTCCTAAGTGTTCTGCTTCAGATGAGATTCCCAGAAACGCCCTTCCTTCCAGACGCTCGGCCGCGCCATCAAAGGAAAGCAGCGCCACCCGGGGCTGATCCAGCGGCAGCGCTAATGCCAATCCTTGATTCTCATCCTCGATTGCGGCGGCCGGGTAGAGAGACATCGGCATCCAGGCACTGAATTCGGCGCTGACTGCATTGGAATAGTTCAGCGAACCCTCGATGATTCGAGCGCTGCGAAGGTCATCCCACCAGCGCCAATTGCCCTCCCCTCTCATTTCCACTGGCACGCCCCAGGCCACTTCCAATGCCCTCTCTTCCTCGCTGGTATCGGTTACCTGAATGTTTACCGTAATATATCCGGTATATGCGCTGTAGGTAGCGGTGAATTCCAGTTCGCTCTTGGGCAAGGAAGCGCGCTGAACCAGCTCCTTCCCTTCAAGCGTCATCTTCCCCACTACCGGCTGATCCTCCTCGGGGCTTTTCACCAGCGCCACATCATCCACCCAAATTGTGTCCCCCTCATCCGGGCGGCCGGCTACGATCACTTCGACAGCCGACACATTCTCAGGCGCAATTACCTCGCGGGTGAGCTGCCGCCAAACGCCATCATTCCAATGTATAGCCGCCGCCAAGTCGGGAACCTCCCCAATCCGGCGTCCACCCGCGTCCATCCACCACAAATAAATGCCGGTGGCATAACATGGCTTGTGATAAAGGTCATGCTGCCAGAAAACCGCCGGACCGGATGGATGCGAGACATAACCTTTCTGACTAAGGAAGTATGCGGATACCCGATAGCGCTGACCAGGGTAAACCGGAATCGGCTCTGCCGCGACTGCTCCTATCCCCCGTCCTGAAGCAGTCAGCGCCAACGCCTTCTTTCCATCATGGGCCTGGTCGGACGTGAATTCGACATCCACTTCTCGAGCCAAGAGGGTATTCCAGCCGCTCTCATTCTCGAAGCTGTAATTTGGCAATAAATTCTTATTTTTGGGATCAGCGGCTTCGCTCATATCACGCAGCCATATTGCCGGAGTTGATCCGTCAAACAATTCAGCGCCATCCACTTCCAGACCCAGGATATGGCCTTCAGACGAGAACTTGAGAGCCAAACCGTCTGCAGTTGATATGCTGAAGGAGCCGTCATCAACAGCCAGCGGCTCAATGGCGGTATCAACAGCAGTAGCGGGATTGGCAGCAGGCAAAGATGGGAGAGAAGTCGTCTGTGTAGGCAATGTGACCTGCGCGGCGCCTCCAGTGCATCCCATCAGCATACATGCGGCAATAAGAATCGAAAGCATACGTAGCATCATTACATTATCCCCAGGTTGTAGATCATCCGGATTCCATTATGGTCATCCCTCACTGGCGGGATTAGGCCATTTACATAGGAGCCTTGACCATAACGAAGCGGCCGGCACAATTAGCTTGTGACGTTATGAGAAAAGCGAAAACATGAAAATGATTTATTAAACTTGACACTCAAATTAATTTCATCAAGTGATGAGCTCCGCAGCAAGCTGCGGGGCATCTTCCAAGGAAAAAGCCAATATATGGCGGCAGCCCCAAACCCACGTTTGCCATTCATCCACACAGCAAGCTGCGAGGTATTCTGGCTTTTTCCCATAATTAGACATCTCAACACTGAATTGCGTCGTTGGGCCAGGAACCATTATCAATCCAACTCTTGCATTGTAGCTCTCAGGCTTCAGCACAATGCTACCGTCAAGTAAAATCTTTGCAAAATAGCTTGACCTCCGAGGTCTTGAAAGACCTCGGAGGTCTATATATCGTCGGAACGCCCCCGGCCCAAGCAGGGCAGCAGGACGCTTCGATAGCCAATGCAATTGCACATTAGCCGATCCGCAGCACTGTTTGCGCACCTGCCAATTTATAATCCGCCAGGGAAGTAAATGACAAACCCCTCAAAATTCCTTTAGGGATGTCCTTTAAGGACATCCCCCATTGCGGGAATTTTGCCCCTTCGGGTGCGG
>DAOVFE010000001.1 GCA_030673085.1 Anaerolineales bacterium
CACGCCCATGAAATCAGCCTCTACTCCGATAGGCATCTGTATTGCAATTGGATTCGCCGCCAAACGATCGCGGATCATTGCTATTGAGTGATTGAAAGATGCTCCGACTCGATCCATCTTATTAATGAAGCAGATTCGGGGCACATTGTATCGATTCGCTTGACGCCAGACTGTTTCAGACTGTGGTTCAACTCCCTGAACGGCATCAAATACGACTACACCACCATCCAGAACCCTTAATGAACGCTGAACCTCAGCAGTGAAATCAATGTGACCAGGTGTATCGATGATGTTAATAACATGATCGTGCCACATCGCAGTTACTGCGGCTGATACAATCGTGATCCCTCGCTCGCGCTCCTGAGCCATCCAGTCGGTGACAGTAGTTCCATCATCTACCGAGCCAAGGCGATGCGTCCGACCGGTATAGAAGAGTACCCGCTCAGTCGTGGTAGTCTTACCAGCATCAATATGAGCAATAATTCCAATATTGCGATAGCGCTCAAGCGGATATTCACGAGCCATTATGATCCTTAACCAACTGAAAATTTCAATCCGTCAATGGAATTACAATCGATAATTAGCAAATGCACGGTTCGCCTCAGCCATCCGGTGGGTTTCTTCCCGCTTCTTTATCGCTGCACCGGTTTTCTTGGCAGCATCCATAATTTCCATTGCCAGCTTTTCAGACATCGACTTGCCAGGGCGGGAATGCGCCGCCTGTAGAATCCAGCGCATAGCTAGCGTCATCCGTCGATTCGACGTGACCTCAACCGGCACCTGATAGGTTGCGCCGCCAATTCGCCGGGGCTTAACTTCTAAAGCCGGCCCTACATTCCCAATAGCCTGCTCAAAGGTCTCCAGCGGGTCATGCTTAACCCGCGATTCAACCATATCGAGAGCGGTATAGACAATCCGCGCGGCTGTGCTCTTCTTACCGTTTTTCAATAAACGGTTGATGAAGTGCTGTAATAATACGCTGTTATATTTCACGTCCGGTGAAACTTTTCGCCTTTCAGGCTTGGTACGTCGCATCTGCCTGCTCCATCACTTCAAATAATATCGGCCGCTATATTTGCTGCAGCCGATTAACTAGCGATCTACTCTTTCGGCCGCTTCCCACCGTACTTCGAGCGGCCTTGCTTGCGTCCCTCGACACCCATAGTATCCAGCGTCCCTCGAATGATATGATAGCGCACGCCAGGCAAGTCCTTCACACGTCCGCCGCGAATCAATACAACCGAGTGCTCCTGAAGAGTATGCCCTTCGCCTGGAATATAGGCTGTAACCTCGATGCCATTCGTCAGTCGAACCCGAGCGACTTTCCGCAGTGCGGAATTCGGCTTCTTAGGAGTCTGTGTGCGAACCTGGGTGCATACGCCCCTTTTTTGCGGCGCACCCTTAGGTTGCCGAAGCCGCCTTTGCTTCTGTGAATTGAAGATGTACTGCAGCGCCGGCGCTTTGGTTTTCGAGCGTTTGACCTTACGGCCTTTTCTTGCCAATTGATTAATTGTCGGCACGCTACTCCTCCACATAAATCTGGGGCCTAGGCCCCAGTCTCCACCCCACAAGGAAGGCCACCGATTGTTCACGATGGCCTCCATGATGGACATCACTATTCAGTTCGGGCAGGCTTATTTTCTACTCCTGCCCATCCTAGATTCGGGCAATGGAACGAAATTTTACCATGCACACTCATGACCGTCAAGGAAAGAAGTATTCTTATCTAGATCCTGCTCTCCTTGAGCATTGTGTTATGCCTGCCTTTCTAATAATTAGGCAGTTTCATATCGAGCAACCCTAAACCCAGTCGCGGCTTTTTCATGCGCTCATCTTCTCTGCCAAAGCGGATAATTTCGCCATCCGCATTAACAGCTTCCACATCAAGCCCCAGACTCTGCAACTCTTTAATTAACACGCGGAATGAAGCCGGAACGCCGGGCTCTTCAATTCGATCGCCCTTAACCACCGCCTCATAAGTCTTGACGCGCCCTTGCACATCATCAGATTTGATTGTGAGCATCTCCTGTAAAGTATGAGCCGCACCATACGCTTCAAGTGCCCACACTTCCATTTCGCCAAAGCGCTGCCCGCCAAATTGTGCCTTGCCGCCTAGCGGCTGTTGAGTAACCAATGAATATGGACCTGTCGAACGGGCATGAACCTTATCCTCAACTAAGTGATGCAGCTTCATCATCTCAACCATGCCTACCATAACCGGTTGATCATACGGCTTGCCTGTTTTTCCGTCAAATAAGATTTGCTTCCCGACAATCGGCATCGGCCGTCCGGTCTTAGACATGATCTTCATCGCTAACGCCCGCAGTTTATCGGTCTCTATATCGGGATCGAATTTCGAACCCATCTTACTAATCCATATCCGAAGACAGCTATCTATCGCTGCTTTATCATGCTCCTCTCTCTCAGAGATCGGCATCTTATTATCCGTAAAGATTATAATCTTATCGGGATCGAAGCCTTGCTTAACCAACCATTCACGAAGCGCTGAACGGCGAGCATATATAGGGTCAGTTTTCAGGCGGTCAAAGTCATACTCGTTTTTATTAAGCCAGTTCTGTAGATAAAGCCGCCGGACTTCATCGTCATTTTCAAAACCATCTTCTTCATAATAGCCGGATTCCTTGATCCATGCCCATGCCCATTGGCCGATTTCCTTCCACGCAGTATCAATCATCCAGGCCCGGGCTAGCTCAGCCTCAATCTCCGGCTCATCTGCGCCGTCAAACACGGGTGTGATGGCTCGGAAACCAAGACGGTCGGCGGCCCATCCAAGGTGGGCCTCCAGGATTTGTCCGATATTCATACGACCAGGAACACCCAACGGGTTGAGGATCAAATCGATCGGTCTGCCATCTTCAAGGAACGGCATGTCCTCTATAGGGACGACTTTGGAGATTACACCCTTATTCCCGTGACGTCCAGCCATCTTATCGCCTTCGGTTGCCTTCCTTTTCTGGGCTACCGCAACACGCACCATCTTGTCCACACCCGCTGGCAGATCACGGTGCTCTTCACGAGTAAAGACCTTCACGTCAACTACTTTCCCCCGTTCACCATGGGGCATCCGCAGCGATGTATCTTTCACTTCACGCGCTTTTTCACCAAAAATAGCCCGCAAGAGCTTTTCTTCCGGCGTAAGTTCCTTCTCTCCCTTTGGAGTTATCTTTCCAACCAAGATGTCATTCGGCCCAACTTCCGCCCCAACCCGAATGATTCCATCCTCATTCAAATCACGTAGCGCATCTTCACCAACATTGGGGATGTCGCATGTGATCTCTTCTGGACCGAGTTTTGTGTCGCGCGCTTCAACCTCATGCTTCTCAATATGTACCGAGGTGAATAGATCTTCCTGTACCAAGCGCTCAGAGATCAGAATGGCATCCTCATAATTGCCGCCTTCCCACGAAAGGAAAGCGCAAAGAACATTTTGCCCTAGAGCCAGTTCGCCATTTTCAGTGGATGAGGAGTCGGCAATGACATCACCAACCCGAATTCGTTGTCCTTTAAAAACCGCTGGCCGCTGGTCAATGCAAGTGCTCTGATTCGAGCGATTGTACTTTCGCAGCCTATAAACTCGGTTGCCTTCGCTGGAACACACAACAACTCGTTGACCAGTTACAGATTCCACTTCACCTTCAACATCGGCGATAATAACCTGCCCCGAATCGATTGCGGCCGGTTTCTCCATTCCAGTAGACACAATCGGCACTTGAGGCCGAATAAGCGGCACTGCCTGGGTTTGCATATTCGAGCCCATCAAGGCGCGGTTAGCATCATTGTGCTCCAGGAAAGGTATCAAAGATGCGCTCACTCCAACGATCTGCCTTGGGGCTACGTCCATAAATTCAATTTCCCCTGGACGAGCGAATTGAAACTCTCCTCGATACCTGCATGAGACATTCGGCCGCATATATTCGGAAGACGCGCTTAGCGGCGCATTCGCCTGTGCAACTCGGTGACGATCTTCAATGTCTGCTGTCAGGTAATTAATTTCATTCGAGACATAGGCGACGACTGGAATTGGTCCATCAAGCTTGGCGAGCTGTTTGGCTAGCTTAGGTGTGATTTCGGCGCCGTCTTGCGCCAGTGCCTTACTCCCTTTTGGATTCTTAACGTCGCCGCGAAGATGACGTCCAATTAAATTAGGGTCACCGGGCTCCATCTCATGCATCACTACGCGGTATGGCGTCTCGATAAATCCATAGGGATTTACCCTGGCATAGGATGCCAGACGGCCGATCAAACCGATATTGGGTCCCTCAGGCGTTTCAATTGGACAGATTCGCCCATAGTGGGAGTGGTGTACATCTCGCACGTCAAAGCCTGCCCGTTCGCGTCGGAGGCCGCCCGGACCGAGCGCAGATAATGTCCTCTTGTGACGTAATTCTGCCAACGGATTCGTCTGATCCATGAATTGAGATAGTTGGCTTGAGCCAAAAAATTCACGGATAGATGCTACTACGGGTCTGATATTAATCAGCGACACAGGAACTAGTTTATCTTGTTCTCCGATTGACATTCGCTCCAGAATTACTCGTTCCATTCGCCGCAAGCCAACCCGCATCTTTGCCTGGATGAGTTCACCAACCGTCTTCACCCGGCGATTGCCGAGGTGATCAATATCATCAGGCCCTTCTTCCTGATTATTGATTAAAATCAATCGCTCAATAAGACGGATGATATCCCAACTTGTCACCGTCCGGTGATCAAGAGGAACAATATCATTTAAATCCAGCTTCCGGTTGAGCTTATAGCGTCCAACACGCTCAAGGTTATAGCGTCTCTGATCGAAAAGCTGGTCGAAAACATAACTGCGAGCATTATCAAACGTCGGCGGATCGCCAGGGCGCATACGCCTATAGAACTCAAGCAGCGCTTCATCCGCGATCGTATGCCCATCTTTAATTTCCCAGGTTGGCTCCTGTTGGATCGTCGCCTGAATATAGGGATGATCGGGATTATTATCTGCCTCTTTAAAAAGCTCAAGTAACTCGTCGTCTGTTCCTTCCTTTATCGGCGAGCTGCCGAGGCCATCATCAATAGCTGCCAAAGCGCGCAGCATTATTGTTATTGGCACAGTCCGTTTGCGATTGAATTTGAGAGTTAAATAATCACTTTTGCGGGTTTCAAACTCCATCCAGGCTCCGCGGTCTGGAATAAGCTTGGCAGATGCTAACTTGCGGCCCGAGGCTCGGTCTTCACTCGTTTCGAAATAGACTCCCGGGGAACGAATCAGCTGCGATACCACTACCCTCTCAGTACCATTAATGATGAATGTCCCCTTCTCAGTCATCATGGGGAAATCACCAATAAAGATATCTTGTTTAATCGGTTCGGGAATACCGGCCCCAACAAGCAATACCGACACATTCAAGGGAACCGAATACGTCAGATCACGCTCAACGCATTCATCTAGATCATGCTTTGGTTCGCCGAACCAATAACGTAAATCAAACTCATCACTCTCAGGCGTTTTGCTTGGGAAGAAGAGTTTCATATTATGGCTATAGGATTCGATCGGCGTTATTTCATTGAAAAGCTCCGCTATCCCCTCATTCTTTAGCCAATCAAAGGAAGTCAATTGAACTTGAATCATCCTTGGAAGAGGAAATAAATCCGGAATCCTAGAATACCATTTCTTATCTACATATGACGCCATGCGGCCACTCCTATTTGTAGAATTGCAAATAAGGCGTTCGGCGTGCACCAAAATACCGAAAAGCGCCGGCTTTTGGCCAGCTATCTGGTAAATTTGACAATTTATTCAGGCCGAAGAGACTATTTGAATATTGCGTCAATTTTATTGTATGCCTGTACTATCACTATGCACTTGTAGTCTAATAGATACTCTATGAACGATAATCCTAGCCTGCACATGCAGGCAAACACCAACCTCGCCGAGCTTTCTCTGGCCAAACAAGCTCGGCGCGATCGATATGGAGTTCAATCTGTATTTATATATAGATTGCAAATGATTATTATAACATGGTTTCTACATTAATTACGCAGAATATTGAAAAATATTTGAAAATAAGATGATAGATATAGAGTGGAAGCAGAACTTACACCCCATATCTACCACGCTTTCTTACAGGCAAGTATGTTCTTCAAAACCCTCGGATGAGGTATCCGATGCTGCATAAACATTTGTTTCCGCCATTGGCATATCGAAGCAGACTCCCGCTGGGGGGCCTAAAACTCCGAAAGATCATCACACGCTCCCTCAAGCCGATAACTTGCACTTTCGTCAATCCATCTTAGCCTAAATGGTCCAACGTTCGCTGCTTGAGCAACTCCCGGATCAAAGCCCAACCTTCTATCTGCTACTACCCCTCCAAAGGAACAGCCATATCCTCATGCAATATGGAGAATATTCTGGCATTAATGCTTGGACGTTCAATCGCAGAAATATCACCTTACGGAATAAGCATGCACATATCCGTACCCGGCTTTGATCGGCAAGTTGCAGCCAGCAATTAGTGAAGAACCCCGCAGCAAGCTGCGGGGCATCTTCTAAGGAAAAAGCCAATATGGGGGCAGCAGCCCCCAAACCCCCGCTTGCCATTCATCCCCACAGCAAGCTGCGGGGTATTCTGGCTTTTTCCAATAAAGCAAGACAAAATGCTAAAAACACTGAACATTTTAAAAGGATTTATCGAGTCGCATCGTTGCCTCCTAAATTTGCTGGGCTGCGTTTTTAGAAAGACTGGGATAGGTTATATTCATTTAACTCTATCTTTATTAGATGCCACTATTTCAGCTATAAAGTCCTCTAATTCAATCCGGGTTTTAGATAAGTCGATAATTCGATCAATTTTCCAACGATTCCGAGCAAAATGCACCAATCCTGGCCGAATAACCACAATAGCCTGCCGGAAACAGTTTTCATCAAGCAATTTAAAACCGGCTATGAATCCTTGGCCCCTTTGGAATTCAAGCAAGCCAAGTTCATCAATAAAGATGAGATCGTATGAACCTGAAGTGCTCAATACTTCATTGCCCCAGGCAACAACCGCTGGGTCAAATACCCATCGCTGGGTCGCTAATTCTAAAGTGTCTCCATCCAATAAAAGATCCCGTTCAGTGGCTAGCCGGCGGCGATTACCTTCGTCAAGATTGATTAGGTCAATGCCTATCTTGCGCCCGTCCTTAAAAACCGGCGGCGATAAGATGCCACCGACTATAAGACCCTTTTCCCTCGCCAGCTCAGCAAGCTGCATACACCAGGTCGTTTTTCCAATGCCTATTGGGCCGGTAACCACCCAAAAAAGGTGGCGGTTATCAGTTATCGCTTTTTCATCCTTTTTCATGTCAAATTACCCGGTGGAGAGTGTTGAAAAACATATTTGCCCATAAAAGAGTGCGGTATATATAAGCAAAGTATAATTTTCAATATCCTCCGCGATGATTATTTTTGGTTTAAGTAATGCGGATATCATCCCTCGGGGTTACTATACAGATCATTATAGATAGCAAAAGCCTCATAGATCGTTTGAACATAGAGATATGGCTGGTCCATGCGAATTACTTCCAGAAATAGATCGGGGTCATCTGGAGCCAATTCTTTCCAAACCAATGCATTACCGGGACCGGCATTATACGCCGCTAAGGCAGCGAATAGATCTCCATCAAAGAGGTCCCGCTGTTGTGCAAGGTAGAATGACCCAAAACGCACACTAACTACCGGACGATAAAGGTCATCCGTGGTATATCCGGGTGGCCAACCCAATTTGCTTGCGATCTCCTGTCCTGTACTCGGGATAACTTGCATTAAGCCCCGTGCAGCCGCATATGATGTCGCAAATCCCTCAAAAAGGCTTTCTTGTCTGACAAGGGAAAGCAGGAAAAGCCCATCCAAATTATAACTAACCGCCTCAGGCAAGATTAGCTCGCCGAAATAAGGACTGAATCGAATGCGGTTAAAGTAGATTGGCGCTGACATTGTGGCTGCATCATCCATACCAGCCAGAGATAAAATCTGCCGGCTGGCGAGAATCGCTGACCGGTATAGACCCACATCCAGTAGTTTATGCATAAGGCGATAAGTCGCCTCAGGATCATTTTCAACTTCCTTGCGGACAGCTTCAAACTCGGCTCTCGCTTCATTATTAAGGCCAAGCTGCCAAAATTCATCGCCGCGGATGATCCTTTCGTCATTCGCAAGAACCAGATCAAGTTCGAAAAGCGGCTCTGGGCCAGTGATCACGAATAAACTCCGCATCCAGGCCTCGGCTTCGCTGCGCTCTCTTTCTATATCAGATGAAAAATCAAACAAGCCTAAAGGCTGAAACGGCTCCCGGTCTGCCAGCAGATCAGCTGCTCGCACGGAGTAGTATCCGGTTGGATCGGCTTTTTCGGCAGTTTCCCAGGCTGCAATAGCCATATCGCGATTGCCCTCTACTGCGTAAGTCTTGCCAATCCATAAATTCGCCTTGGCGCGCTGACCGGAGCTCAAAGCAAGCGTAAGCGCCATATCAAATGTTTCCCTGGCGGCGGTGTAATCTTGTATACGGTAGCGTACGATCCCGGTCTCAAAAGAACCGTGATATGCAAGCGGATCATCCGAATATTCGGTTGGTATACGAGCCCAGATTTCTCCTGCCTGAGCCAGATCGCCGGTTATCTCCGCTATCCTACCAGCTTTATATAGAGCATCGGCGCCTAAATGCTGCTCGGGAAAAGATTGCGCCAGGAAAAGATAGGTATCAATCGCAGCCGCATGTTGATCAAGATAAACCCATTCGGTGCGCGCCTTTTCCAACAGAGCGTTCGCCCACTGAGCATCATAAGGGTAAACATTAATGACCTGCTCAAAATCAGAAAGCGCTCCAATAGCATCTCCTAGCTTGCGGCGCGTGAGACCCCGATAATAGAAAGCCGTTCCTGTTGGCGACGCCGTCAGATAGCGGTTGAACGCCGCCAGCGCCGGTTCATAGGCGCCGGATGAATAATCGATATATCCCCGTAGGAATTCATCCACTGGAACACCGACATCTACCAGCCGGATCAAGCCGATGTAGGTATCGTAGGCTTCCGGATACTGCTCAACCGATTCCAGATAGCGCGCATAGGCATCATCGAAATTACCCATACTTTCCAATATCTGGCCCGCAATGAGGTTCATACTCGCCTTAGTCACTCCGTCTGGCGCTTGCTGCTTAACACCATCAAATGTCTCCAGCGCGGTCGATAAATCGCCAGCCTCAAAATATGCGTGGCCGATCTTAATTTGCAACATGAGAGTGCCGCTCAATCGCGGATTAGTGGCTGCATCCTGATAGCGATCGATCGCATCCATTGGACGTCCCAGCTCACGCAATAGATCTCCCATTCGCTCATAAACAAAGGAATCGATTCTCCCCGACCGTTGCACCAAATATTGGTCATAATCTGCAAGAGCGCCGTCCAATTCTCCAATGGCTTGCCTGGCCATTCCACGCAAGAAATAAGCTTGACCAATCCGATCATGCTCAGGAAAGTCACTAAGATATGTGTCCAAAGCCTGGATCGCTTCCGTATAACGCTCCAACTGGAGCAGCACAGTTCCAATACCGATTTGCGCGTCACCTTTGACTCCTGGATCGGATGCTTCAGCCAACGCTGCCTGGTAGGCATCTAGAGCGGCAGTCCAATCCCCATCGCAAAGCGCTATATCACCAGCGTCCAAATAAACAGTCGGAACCGGCGTCGGAGTAGCCGTAGGGGTTGCAGTTGGACTTGGCGTAAATGTCGGCTGTAAAGTCGCAGTAGGTTGTGGATTGATCCCTGGAACGCTGGAAAAACTACAAGCTAAAGTAAGAAATAGCGTAGTGATAAAAGGAGCAATCCGGCAAATAGATACCGGGTACATGATCGTCATCATAAAAGAGGTATGCACCGATGTCAAATCGAATTGGGCAGTTTGCCATTATGTTGCTGCCATTCACCAACCCATCTTTAGATGCAGAAGGGCTCCAAGCAATTCAAATTACGATGAAGGGCCGACGATGAAGGTCATACCAAGAAAACGCACCTTCCACGCAATATGGGGGATTATGCCTGCAGCTTTCCATTGAAAGATATTATGGCTGGACTATTGAGGGGTTGCATTGATATTAGGCCGGTATAACATGAAGCATTTCATCAGTACTGTGCTATCGTCTTGCTGTCGTTATGTTAGGCCGTATGCTTGCATCAAATGACTCTCCATGTTAAACTTTCATAGCTCTGCAATATGCGCTCTCCATGAGAGCGCCTTTTTGTGTGATGAAGATGCGAACTATAAGCTGGAATCCCAAATCGCCATCGCTACAAGTGATTGATCAAAGGCTCCTTCCCGCCGAATTTAAGATCATAGAGCTTCATCAACCCGAAGAAGTTGCTGCCGCAATTCATAACATGACCGTACGAGGCGCTCCAGCTATTGGAGTAACCGCCGCCTTCGGGCTTGCATTGGCCGGTATGCTCTCACCCGCCAAGACCGTAAAACATTTATGGGTTGATCTTGAAGCTGCAGCTACACTTCTGCGATCTGCACGGCCAACCGCTATTAACCTGAGTTGGGGACTAGATAGAGTCCTGCAGACTGCTCACGAAGCAGCCGATAATGGTCTTTCAGCCATTCGCCAACGATTGGTCGATGAGGCTCAAAGAATGGCAGACGATGATATAGCCATCAATCGAAGCATGGGAAAGCATGGGGCAGCGCTTATTGCCAATGGCGATACCTTGATCCATCATTGCAACACCGGCGCCCTGGCAACTGTCGATTATGGAACTGCTCTCGGAGTTATCCGAACGGCCCATGAACAGGGAAAAGAAATCCATGTTCTCGTCGACGAGACCCGTCCACGACTTCAGGGCGCACGCCTTACGGCATGGGAGCTGGATCAGTACAATATCGATCACGATATAATTACCGATAACGCTGCCGGTTATTTCCTATCTCAAGGGAATATTAATTCGGTCTTTGTTGGAGCGGATCGCATCGCCGCTAATGGCGATATTGCAAACAAAATCGGAACTTATATGCTAGCCTTAGCAGCCAATGACAACCGGGTTCCCTTCTATTGCGTAGCGCCCACCTCAACCATAGATCTTTCCTTACAATCAGGTAAGCAGATACCAATTGAGGAGCGCGATCCATCCGAGGTTCTCAATCTTCAATGTAATGGCAAACCGATTGCGCCCTCAAACAGCACGGCACGTAATCCGGCTTTTGATATCACTTCTCACACACTCGTCACCGCTATTATCACCGAAGCCGGCATATCACGGCCGCCTTATTTGCAATCTCTCGCCAAGGCGGTTGAAAAGGCTTAATAATGAAGAAACTTATCCTCACCGGATCCATTGCCTACGACTACTTGATGCAGTTTCCGGGGCGCTTTCGAGATCACATCTTACCCGATCATCTTGACCACATCAGTCTATCGTTCCTTGTTGATACGATGATTCGCCGGCGAGGTGGAGTTGCAGCCAATATCGCATACACCCTTGCCCTGCTCAGCGAACATCCAACCATTATGGCCACGGTTGGCGAAGACTTCGATGAATATCAAAACTGGCTGAACCAACATGGGGTTGACACCTCTGCCATCCAGACGATCAATGGCCTGAATACGGCGTCATTTTTTGTCAATACCGACCTGACGAACGCCCAAATCGCCAGCTTCTATCCCGGAGCAATGGCACGGGCGAATGAATTACACTTTTCCGATTTACAAGAGAAACCCGATCTTGCCATGATCTCACCAAACGATCCGGATGCAATGAACGCCTATGTGGAAGAATGCCGCAGGCTCAAGATTCCATTTATCTACGATCCGAGCCAACAGATCGTTCGGCTTGCGCCAGACGATCTACGGACAGGCATTGAGGGCTGTAAGGCGCTATTTACCAATGATTATGAATTTGAATTGATCAAAGATAAAACCGGACTTGATCTAGAAGCTATCCGCGATAAGGCCGAGTTTGTTGTCATAACCCGCGGCGAAGAGGGCGCGGATATCTATACCCGCGATAGCGATAGCCACATCCCATCAATTCCCCCCAAGGAAATAGTTGAACCCACTGGCGTTGGGGATGCATTCCGAGCCGGCTTCCTAAAGGGTTATCTTCACAATCTGAGCTATGAACGCTGCGGTCAAATAGGCGCTTTAGCAGCCACATATTGTCTTGAACATGATGGGCCCCAGGGACATCAGTTTAATCTGACGAACTTTATCAACCGCTTTCGTGAACATTTCGACGATCAATGCGAACTGGATCAGCTTCTATGAATCCCCTTGTCGATCCCGAGAGCATCCGCTCTTTATTGGAAACCAATCGTATCTGGTGCGCCTATGCACTAGCCGACCTCGATCCGGAGTATTTTGATCAAACCCGCTGGCTGCTCAGCGAATCGGCTGTTATGATGATCTATGCAGGACTAGAACCGCCGGTTCTTTTCGCTTATGGCGATTCCAGCGAGTTGGAGAAGCTGTTTAAAGAAGTACCTTCAGGAATTTACCAATATAGCTTTATGAAAGATTTTCGAGCCATCATAGCCAATCGACTGCAGCCATCGGTGGAAACAATAATGTTGCGAATGAGCCTGAAGCCAAACGAATTCTCGCCCGATTCGGCTCAGGACGCATTCCGGCTCGATGCGTCAGACCTGCCAGCGGTGCGCTCTCTCTTTGCTCATTATCAGGATCGGCCGGATGCCTTTCATGAAAGCCAATTGCAGTCGGGCATTTTTTTCGGCGTTTGGGAAGGCCAAAACCTGATTAGCATTGCAGGCACGCATGTGGTATCAACTAATATAGGAGTCGCTGCCGTTGGCAACGTTTTCACCAGGCCAGACCAGCGCGCGAGCGGTCAAGCAACTCGATCCACAGCCGGCGTCGTAAATGCACTCCTCGAAGCCGGCATCCGTACTATTGTCTTAAATGTCGCCAAAGATAACCTCTCGGCTATCCGCTGTTATCGCCGGCTCGGTTTCCAGTCTTCTTATGAATATCTTGAAGGCATTGGCGAAATCATAAATTAAAATAACGGGAGATTGGAGTATTCAATGAGCGAACAATATGATGTAAAGGATATTCATCTGGCTGAAGGAGGTCGACGAAGAATAGAGTGGGCCGACAATGAAATGCCGGTTCTGCGCCATATACGCGAACGCTTTATAAAGGAACAAACTTTGCAGGGTCTGCGGATCTCTGGTTGCTTGCACGTAACCACCGAAACCGCCAACTTGATGCGAACCTTGCAGGCAGGGGGCGCCGATGTCGTCCTTACTGCCTCTAACCCCTTGTCAACCCAGGACGACGTGGCCGCATCCCTGGTTACCCATTTCGAAATCCCAGTCTTCGCCATCAAGGGTGAAGATAATCAAACCTATTACAAACACATCCACGCCGCGCTTGACCATCACCCACAAATGACAATGGATGATGGCGCTGATTTGGTCAGCACTATGCATAAAGACCGTCGTGATCTAATTAAGGATGTAATCGGCGGCACCGAGGAAACGACAACTGGTGTGATCCGTATGCGCGCCATGGCCAAAGATGGCGAACTTGCCTATCCCATCATCGCGGTCAACGACGCAATGACCAAGCACTTCTTCGACAATCGTTACGGCACCGGGCAATCAACAATGGATGGCATCATCCGGGCAACTAATGTCCTCGTTGCCGGTAAGACCTTTGTCATCGGCGGCTATGGCTGGTGCGGGCGCGGGCTTGCAATGCGAGCCCGTGGAATGGGCGCAAACATCATCGTCACTGAGGTTGCACCGCTTCCGGCTCTGGAAGCAGTTATGGATGGATTCCGGGTAATGCCGATGGAAGAAGCAGCCAAGATTGGTGACATCTTCTGCACACTCGCCGGTGATATTAACGTCATCGACCGCCAACACTTCGGTTTGATGAAAGATGGCGCTATCCTTTCCAATTCCGGCCACTTTAATGTAGAAATAAACATCCCTGCTTTAGAGGAAATGGCGGTTGAAAAGCGGCCTATTCGCCAATTTGTTAACCAATATACCTTACCCAATGGGCGCCATATCAACCTTCTCGCTGATGGACGCCTGATCAATCTGTCAGCCGCTGAAGGCCACCCCGCGAGTGTGATGGATTTATCCTTCGCCAATCAAGCCCTCTCAGCAGAATATATACTACATAATCATGACAAGCTTGAAAACCAAGTGTATACCATTCCCGAAAACATTGACCTCGAAATTGCCAGATTGAAACTGCAATCGATGGGTATAAGAATCGACGTTCTGACTGAAGAGCAGAAAAAGTACCTCGCTTCTTGGAAGATAGGCACATAATCCCGTTGGGAAGCTGCTGAAAAAGAGAAGCAATTTGCTAATGAGGTGTGGTATACATAGGGTGGGAGCGGATCTTCCCCCCATGTATACCATAATCTTTTAATCCAGGTCCTTTTTTTCTCCTGTTCGACTTGGCAACTATCAAGACATAAAGCAGATAATTAAAGATTATTTAAATGACTACACTGAAAAAAGCCAATATGCGATAAAGAGAACGGCATATGCAGGGGACGGACATCACTCGCTCCCCTCATATGCATCCTTCATTCCCGTTGGCGGCCCCTTTTTTAAGTAGATTCATTTATTGAGAGTAATATCTTTGAACGCACTGAAAAAAGCCCGAATGCGAGAAAGGTATTTCGCTACTGGTGGATGCTTGTTTCAGTGGACTTATCTGTAATTAGTGAAGGAGAATTCATATTCTGGCAATCTTATTGTGGTCGTAATAACATCCTGAATAAGCTTTCTAATCAATGGTCACAGATTACATTAGACTCGCGAAGGAGAAGATGCAATGCAAATCGTAACCGATAGTGGAACTGATACATGCCTATCCGCAGAGCAGGCGGCGGAACTGCACATCCACATTGTTCCCCTCATTGTCACCCTAGAAGGCAAGTCGTACCGCGACGGAGTGGATATTCAGCCGGATGAGTTTTATCGCTTGCTAGCGGCAGCCGATAGCCTTCCGGTCACGTCGCAGCCGTCAGCGGCAGATTTCGCCTCGCTCTACCGCCGCTTATCGGCAACCGATCCCGACATCTTGTCCATTCACATGTCTTCGGGATTGAGCGGCACAGTTAATGCGGCGAAAGCAGGTGCAGAACATGTACCGGAAGCCAACATCACCATCATTGATACTAAAACCTTATCCGCCGCCGCCGGATGGCAGGTAAAGGCAGCCGCCCGAGCTTTGAAAGCCGGCTGGCCGAAGGAAAAGGCTCTAGCCTTAATGAATCGTATCGGCGCTGCCAGCGATAGCATATACACTCTTAAAGAACTCAAGTATCTGATTCATGGCGGACGAATCGGCCATATGAAAGGTCTTATCGCATCGGTGCTGAATATTAAGCCCTTGATCGGCGTGGAAAAAGAGGGCGGAACCTATGTGGCGCTTGGCCAAAAGCGTTCTTTCAAGAAAGCAGTTCAAGGCCTGGTTGATCTTATAGCCAAACAGCACGCTCCCGGCAGCGCCCTGCGGGTGCAGGTACTACACTCGTATAATCCTGAAGGCGCGGCCATGCTGCAGGAGCAGCTGAAACAACATTTCAATTGCACTTTGTTGCCGATAGGGCCAATGTCTCTAGTGTTAGGCGCCCATACCGGCTCAAGCATGATAGGTGTTGCCTATGCGCCTCTGGCAACATTCGCAGACATTCCATAACACTGCGCTTTTGGGCAATAGTCTATCCATTTCATCGATGGATTAAATGTAACCCTGGTTGTCGAGAAGCGTATGCGACTGAGACTCCCAGCTGCCATCCATCATTGTCGCATTTAATTTCCCAGACAGGAAAACCTGGGCACGGTCGGAATTTCCTCCCTACCGATTGTCTTCAGTACAAGTCTCCAGCCATCATCTCGCAACTGGCAGTGAGCAGTCTTTGGATTACGCTATTTAGTGAAGAAGTCTTCATGCGACTATTGTCCTGTAGCTGCAAGACCCTTTCCACGGTTCCTTTTCACGGTACAATTTGAGCGATGTCTGTATCAGGGAACAATTCTGTTAGTCGTCCATCGCAATCCAACAAAGGGATTCATCAGAATAGTCTCTTATTTTGGAAAGATAATCAGCAGCTGCTTATTTGCCATTAGGCTATAAAAGGAATCGAGCTTGATTGTGGACTATACTTCTTCGATTACTGCATTCTTTCTTTATTCACACTACTTAGGCGTTGCCTTGCAGCCGCATACCCTTGCCGGCAACCGCGATTTGTACTGGGTCAGGTCTATCCCACGGATCGCCCACGCCGGCTTGCTTCCGAATAACCCTGCGCTCATCGAGCGGATAATCCATCAATCCTCTAAAGGATCCCTAAATGACTAAAAATACAAACGCTGAGGCGAAGAAATGATCTACCGGAGCCCCTGGCCTTCCGTTTCCATTCCGCAGATGTCGCTGCCTGCCTTTATTCTTCAGCAGGCAGACAAATTCGGCGATAAGCCGGCATTGATCGAAGGCTCCAGCGCCCGGGTAATCACCTACCGGCAATTGAAGTCAGCCATAAATTCTTGCGCCGCCGGGCTTGCAGAGCGCGGTTTTGGTAAGGGCGATATATTCGCAATAGCCAGCCCTAATTCGCCTGAATTTGCCATTGCCTTCTATGCTGTGGCTTTGTTGGGCGGCATTGCGACTCCGATCAATCCGATGGCCACATCGACCGAAATGACCGGCCAGCTCGTCGATTCTGGCGCCAAATATCTGATGACAACGCCTGAAACATCAGAAAAGGCTCTTAAAGCATCCGAAGGCGCCCGCGTGGAAATGATTTTCGCCGCTGGAGATGTGCCGGGGATATCGCCATTATCTAGCCTGGCTAGCAATAAACAGCCGCCGCAAGTCCAGATTCATCCAGATAAAGACATCGTCGCCCTTCCCTACTCAAGTGGTACAACCGGCCTACCCAAAGGCGTCAAGCTTAGCCACTTTAACCTGGTTGCTAATCTTTGCCAGTTGGAGTCGTTGGAGCGTATTACTGCGGACGATACATTAATCGGCCTGCTTCCGTTCTTCCATATCTATGGAATGACGGTTGTGCTCAACTCCGGTTTGTATCGCGGCGCGACTATCGTAACCATGTCCCGTTTCGACCTGCCTGGCTTTCTCCATATCCTGCAAACATATAGTGTGACCCGAGCGCATCTGGTGCCGCCTACGCTACTTGCTCTAGCGAAACAGCCGATCGTGGGAGAATATGACCTCTCACACCTGAAGATAATTGTCTCCGGCGCGGCGCCGCTAGATAAATCTATCGCTAAAGCTTGCGCTGATCGGCTTGGATGCGTAATAAAACAGGGCTATGGTCTCACCGAATCAAGCCCAGTGACCCATATAAACCCCGATCCACCTGACCTGATCAAGCCCGGAGCAGTCGGACCATCACTGCCCAATACGGAGTACCAAATAGTGGACCCCCAAACCAGGGCGTCGTTCGGTCCGCAAAAACAGGGGGAGGTGCTCGTCCGCGGTCCTCAGGTTATGAAAGGTTATTGGCATCGCCCAGACGCCACAAATGAAGTACTCGATAACGCCGGTTGGCTTCGCACCGGTGACATTGGCTATGCAGATGAGGATGGTTATCTATATATTGTCGATAGGATTAAGGAGCTAATCAAATATAAAGGCTATCATGTGGCACCCGCCGAACTCGAAGCTGTCCTATTAACTCACCCAGCCATCGCCGATGCAGCCGTTATACCCAGCCAAGATGAACAAGCTGGCGAGGTCCCAAAGGCTTACATCGTGCTGAAAGAGGACATAAACAAAAATGCCATTATGGCATACGTGGCCGAGCGGGTGGCGTCTTATAAGAAAGTACGGCAGGTTGAGTTCGTTAATCAGATTCCCCGATCTTCATCCGGGAAGATTCTGCGCCGAGTGCTAATCGATCATGAACGCCAACAGTCCAAGAAATCGACCTAGCCCTTCAAGTCACTCTTTAAATAACTACAACCGGTCCTCAAGCGCTCCATTTAATCGCACATGAACGCTGAGAATACACCATCTATTGCCAAGCAAAAAAGTCCTTCCGATCAATCACTACGCCGGTTGATGGCTGATTGAATCGCATCGGTCACACACTGCAACCGAGCCGGTTTGTCGAGAAAGATCCCATAGGCGCGCCGGCCGAGGGATTGCAGGGCTTTCAAGTCCCCAATCGCTTGAGCGCGCTCGAAGACGCCAAAGCTCAGCCCCTGTCCTTCAATTGCGACATCCCTCTTACAATCTGCCGTGATGATCCAGCAAACAATTCCTTCCGCCCCCCCCTTATGTATCTGGCCGGTGGAATGCAAGTAGCGAGGGCCAAATCCCATAGTGCTTACAATGCCCAGGTCATCCCTAAGCATACGTCTTATTCGAGAGAACCGGCGCTTGGTTGAGCTTTGCATAGGAAGAAATAGCAGGAATGCCAAGGAAGTCTCATGCTCGTCAGGCAGCATGGAGTCGAGGATTTCATCCAGCCGAGGTTCATCCAAAAGAGGAGTCGAACGACCAGCATCCCAGATAGTCACTCCTTCTCCCTGCCAAAAAGCTTTTGATTCGGGCAGAACCCCATCTCTACGATAACGGTTTAAGAGTGCAATGGTCCGATCTTTCGTTCGTTGGACATCCGGCTGATTGAATGCATTTACGCCGATTAGATGGCAGGCGGTAGTAATGGCTATCTCCCAACGAAAGAATTCAGCACCGATTCCAGCGGCATCTAACTGCACATCTTGTATCACATATGGAACGCCCGCCCGCTCCCAGCCACGCAATTTTTGATCATACGCACCGCTATTTCGTAAATAGACCAACATACGTTCCGCACCATAAGAAGTCCCAGAGCCAGGTGGTTCTCCAACAACCGGCAACAGCCCCTTACCATCCTTTCCGCTGCTCTCGGCGATCAATTGCTCGATCCAATCGCCTAAAGGACTTAAAGCAGGATCCAGGACCAACGTAATCATCCTTCGGCCTTGTTGCGCCGCCGCACCCAGCATTGCTCCCAAGAAGAGCCCTGGATTGCGTATAGGTTCAACATTCGGTCCGCAGGCACGCGCCATTCGAGCGGCTCCGGTTAGCATTTCAATCCCATCAACGCCCATCAAGGCCGCCGGCAATAAGCCAAAAACTGAAAGCGCCGAGTAACGCCCGCCTATATCTGTAGGACCGCTAAAAACTCGAAGGAACTCTCGCTCATGTGCCATAGATTCAAGCGGAGTTGCTGGATCAGTCACTACAGCGAAATGCTCTCCGGCATGAGGGCCGAGTTTTTTCTTCGCTAGCGCCCAAAAGTGTTCGAGCAGATTCAGCGGTTCCGCCGTTGTGCCCGACTTGCTGGCAGTTATGAAGAAAGTGCTTTCTATTGACGCTTGACGAGTTACTTTCCGAACCATAGCCGGATCGGTAGAATCTAAAATGATAAAATCCAAGCCGGTTTCTTCTGCAAGCATTCGCCGCAGCACATTCGCCGTCATTGAAGACCCGCCCATCCCCATCCAAACGACGCGTTCTATGCCGCTAGCTTGTATTTTCTGGCCGAATTTTTCCAGCTCGCCTATTCTTCCCCGCATAGTCTCCGGCAGCGTCAGCCATCCCATGCGCCGGCTTACCTCTTCGGCCTGCTTATGATCGGCAGTCCAAAGCGATGTATCCCTAAGCCATAAGCGGCGACCAACATCGTCGTGTTTTAAATTCGCAAGAATTGCTTCCAAGTTATCTAGTAAGGGACTTGTCTCTCGGCGTAAATCTCCTGCTTTAGCATTCAGAGACTCCATCAGCAATCGATAAGAACGGATGAATTTATCCACACCTTCACGCTCAAGCTGATCGCTGACCTTTGTTAGCGAGATGCCAAGCTGCTGAAGCGCTTCTATACAGGCCCGCAGGTGAGACAAATCGGTCTCAATCGTCAGTTCCGCATGTCCATGATCCCGGAAAGCAGCTAATGTTTGGGGAGGAACCGTATTCACGGTATGCGGACCAATTAGGTTATCGACGTAGTAGGTATCTGGATAATCAGGATTCTTTGTGCTT
Source organism: Anaerolineales bacterium (assembly GCA_030673085.1). GTDB lineage: Bacteria > Chloroflexota > Anaerolineae > Anaerolineales > E44-bin32 > JAFGNH01. Next base: position 20,061 of record DAOVFE010000001.1, read on the forward strand.
GTCGACGCCCATAGCGGACGCTGAACCCGGGCCCCGTGTCTATGAAGTAAAGCAAATCTCTCGCTGGCAAATGCCGCCTGGAATTGTGCATAGGCTATTTTCGCATTGGCAATAGCCGCCTTCCCTAGTAAAGACGCCGACCGTTCTGCCTTAGGTCCTTTTTGGTTAATTATGTCATTCAATAGCTTATCCACAGCAGTATCCATGCGCGAAACAAAAAAGGACGCAACTGAAGCGATGTGACCAAGGGCTTCTCCACACTGTAACCGACTCTCTAAGCCTTTAAGGTAAGCCTCCATTACTTCATTGTAGCGTTCAAGGCTAAATATCAGAGTTACATTGACATTTATTCCTTCAGAAATCGCTTGCTCTATCGCTGGGATGCCAGCCTTTGTGGCTGGGATTTTAATCATCACATTTGGCCGGTTAACAGTCTTCCATAATCGGCGGGTTTCACTAATAGTCGCTTCGGCATTATCCGCCAGTTCCGGATTTACCTCGATCGATACATACCCATCGCCGCCATTGGTTTGCTCATACAATGCAAGAAATAGATCCGCCGCAGCCCGAATGTCCTCAATCGCCAATACATCAAAAATCTCTTCAGTACTCCACCCGGCTTGTGCAAGCGGGCGGATGCTTGCAGTATATTGATCGGATTCGACGATAGCTTTCTGAAAAATCGTTGGATTCGAAGTCACCCCACGGATTTCGCCGGCGGAGATTAAGCCGGCAAGCTCGCCCGATTCAATTAGATCGCGACGAATGTAATCCAGCCATAGGGACTGCCCAAGTTCGTTTAACTGTTCAATCGGCTTCATGAATCGCTCTCGTATTCTGATCGCTCAATTTCAAGCACTTTTTTCAGCCGGCGCATATGACGTGGCCCGCCGCTGAATTGGGCTCCGAGAAATGCCTTTACAATTTCTACCGCTAGCGCAGAGCCAATGACCCGCGCTCCAAGAGCCAGTATGTTTACATCATCATGCTCTACTGATTGATGCGCTGAGTAAGTATCATGACAAAGACCGGCGCGGATTCCATTCAGTTTGTTTGCCGCGACTGCGGCGCCTACCCCGGACCCGCAAACAATAATTCCTCGATCGGCTTCCTTTCTCTGCACCGCTCGTCCAACTTTTTCAGCATAATCAGGATAATCCACGGGTTCTTCTGAAAAAGTGCCTATATCCAGCACCTCGTGTCCGCTCTTTTGAATAGTCTCGATAATAATAGTCTTCAAAGGGAAACCGGCATGATCACACCCAATAGCAATCTTCATTCCAATCCTCCCAAAATAATTTTATCCTGCCAAAGTTGATGAGCTGCTTCGAGAATCTTATTAACTGTCAGTCCAAAATGCTCATAGAGTTCCTGGTATGGAGCAGAAGCGCCAAAATGATCCAGCCCTATTACAGCGCCACGATCTCCAACCCAACGATGCCATCCCTGAGTCGAACCGGCTTCTATTGCTACTCGAGCGCTCACATCTGGCAGCAACACTTCGTCGCGATAAGATTCAGGCTGCTGTTCAAACAACCTCCAGCAAGGGAACGAAACCAATCGAACCGAGAGGCCTTCATCCGCCAATTTAGATCCAGCTTCTATGATAAGCTCAACTTCAGAGCCAGACGCCATTAGAATAATCTCCGGCCTCTTCGAACCAAGATCAGCCAATACATAGGCCCCCCGGCGAAGACCTTCGGCAGATGCAAATCGGCTTCGATCCAGTGTAGGAACAGACTGGCGGGTAAGCGCCAGAGCTGTTGGGCCATCCTTCCTCTCTAATGCTGTCAGCCAGGCTACAGCAACTTCGTTAGCGTCAGCCGGCCGGATAACGGCCAAGTCTGGAATTGAACGCAGAGCAGCAAGCTGCTCAATAGGCTGATGGGTTGGACCATCTTCACCAAGTCCAATCGAGTCATGGGTAAAAACATATATTACTCGTTGCTTCATCATGGCCGCTAAACGAATCGCCGGGCGCAAGTAGTCTGAGAACACTAGAAACGTGCCGCCATATGGAATGATGCCGCCATGCAGCGCCATCCCATTCATCGCCGCACCCATTGCGTGCTCACGCACACCATAGTGCAGGTAACGGCTGCTTCGATCTTGAGCCGAAAAAGCGCCTTCACCGTGAATCTGGGTCTTATTTGACCCCATAAGATCGGCTGAGCCGCCCATTAATTCAGGCATAACCGGAGCAAACGCATTTATCACGGTGTTGGAAGAAACTCGGGTTGCCAGGCCTTTTTTATCTGCGGCAAATTGCGGCATTCGATCTGGCAATTCAACCGGCAATCGACCGGCATCTGTTCTTTCAAATTCGTCCGCTAGCTCGCCGTATTGTTTTCTATATCGCGCAAAGAGATCCAGCCAATCCTTTCGCTGCTTTTTGCCACGGCGTGCGATTTCCAAAAAATGCTCTCGTACATTATCGGGTATTAAATATCGCGGCTCAAACGGCCAGCCAAGCTGCTCTTTAGCCCCGTTAAGTTCTTCTTCACCGGGGGGTTGGCCATGCGCGGCGGCTGTGTCCTGCCGGGTCGGCAGGCCATAGCCAATATGGGTTCGGCAAGCGATGAGTGATGGCCGCGGATCGCTTTTGGCGCGATGCAGCGCCTCGTCAACCGCATCCAGATCATTGCCATCTTCAACCCTAAGAGCTTGCCATTTATATGCCCTGAAGCGCGCCAGACAATCTTCAGTGAAGGCCAGATCGGTGCTCCCGTCAATGGAAATCTGATTGTCGTCGTAGAGATAGATCAAACGCCCAAGCTTCATATGCCCCGCCAGCGATGCGGCCTCGGATGCAATCCCCTCCATAAGATCGCCATCGGAAACGATGCCATAGATGTAATGATCTTGAATGCGAAAACCGGGGCGATTGTATCTTGCCGTTAGGTGATCGGCCGCGATGGCCATACCAACGCCAGAGGCAAATCCCTGACCAAGCGGACCGGTGGTCATTTCGACGCCTGGCGTAAGCCCATACTCGGGATGGCCTGGCGTCTTGCTTTCCCACTGACGGAAACGCATAAGTTCTTCAAGGGATAAATCAAATCCCGAAAGATGAAGCAGCGCATATAACAGCATCGAACCATGGCCCGCAGAGAGAATAAAACGGTCTCGATCAGGCCATTTTGGGTCGGCCGGATCAATTTTCAGGTGACGGAGCCAAAGTACATAAGCCATTGCAGCGGCGCCCATGGGCAAACCGGGATGGCCTGAATTGGCTTGCTGTATTGCGTCGGCTGCCAGAAATCGGATAGTATTAATCGCTTGTGTATTTAGCTCATTATCAGACATCGTTTTCTCCATGCAAACTTCTATTTTGATTTGCCGCTAGCTTCTCTGGGTAATGATAAATGCCGTAAAACTGCCCGGCAATCATCGTTATGAACTAAAAACAATTTACGCAAATCTGATCTATCTTGAATGTTGACCGGCCCTAAATAGGGGCTGTATAAAGATTACCCCTGGCCAGTTTCACTAGCAAGGCTTCGCCCACGCTTTCCAGCGAATTAGCCCAAGGTCTATAACTACATTAAATATCATGATTCCACTGAAAAAAGCAGCCACCATTAGGGAAAAATGGGTATATATGGCCATCCCGTTAGCAAATGATTTCTTTTTTTCAACACTCTCATGGGTCTCTTTTGATTTTTTTACCTGGCGTTATCCTCAACCCGGGCCGAAAGTTATTCTCGCCCGGTATACTGCGTCAGAAAAGAATAGCTCAATCTCTGTGCTTACTGATGGGCTTCTATAGAGTTAAGTCTGAACAAATGACTCGGAAAAGCATCTGCTCTCCGTCCGGCAGTCGATCTATGTTTGGCCCGATTCCAAGTCCTCTAATAAGGCATCAATTATCATTTGAGCGTCATCCAATGGATCTTGTGAGTGAGGAAGGTTGAAACTGTGATTTACTTTAACCGTCAATCGCGCCGCAGCTTCCCGAAGCGATGGATCGACTATAGAAAGGTCGCGGAACCATTGCAGTAGATCATAGGCATTAGTCTTAGCTTTCGAACCCATTCGTTCCCGACCAAAAGCGTTGATCGCAAATCCGGCAGCTCGCCGCGCACAAACCCGCGCCCGGCCTTCTAGCCCTTCCTCCCGCGCAATCTGGGCGTGGTCCATTTCAGCTTCGATTGCCTGATTCAATTCTTGCCAATTCATGCTTCCCATGCTACCACAAACTCATCCGGTCAGTGGCTGGTTGCGATCAATTCCTTAGATCATAATATCAGTCCACTGAAAAAACAGCTACTAGTAGAGATTTGAGCTTTTTCCAGTGCAATCATAATATAAAAAACGGCTTACGCCGTCATGCACAAAGCTATATATCCGTTTTTATAATTAGCTATAACTCATTCTACTTCATGTGATATTTGAGAGTCTTCCGGGAGGACCGGCAGATGATACAAATCCCCCTCAACATAACTTATGATATCATTCACATCATCTAAGTCGATGTCTCCATCCCAGACAACATCCGCCTCCGCTTCCTCTGCTGGGGAGAGATCCTCTAAAGCTGCAAGGAAACGAGACAGCTTAACTGCATCCTGTTGTGTAACCAAGCCATCCTTGTTGACATCACCCGAGGGCAACTCATATAGGGATAGCGGAAGTAGTCCCAGTTTTCCGTTCGTAAATAAGTCAATCGCCTGAGCGTCAAATCCATCGATCAAATAATCGGCCACGACATTCGCCCTTTCCTTTTGAGGAAGAGTTAACGGATGCTGGCCGGCCAAATATTCGCGAATCCATTCAGCATCTAAATATGTTATTTGGCCATCGCCGTTCACATCTCCTATGGAGAGAGAAAGCACAGTCGCTGTAGCCGTCATCTCTGGGGTTGAAGATATATATGGGGTAGCAGTTCCGCTCGGTTCGGGTGATGGCCCCTCCATTGATGTAGCACTGGGTGGCGGGGTTACTTAAGGTGTATTTTCTGCAGGCAACGCCGAAGTGACTATGGCAGTTGCATTCTCTTCTGTCTCTTTAGGCGTCATTCCGGGTACAGTTGGTGTCGCTCGATTGTTGGCCTGAGTGGAGCACCCTTCCTCAGTCGAATTAAGATCCTGGCTAAGGGATAACGCAGCACTAGCCGCCCGCTGGGTCATGAGAGTCCCATATAAAGTGGGCAATCCTATCGCACCGGATGGCACTGAAGATTCCCGTATTGCAATTCGCGGTGGTTCTCCTCCAGAAATGTTGCCGCCACTCGCTCTGGCAATAGCAATGCTGGTGATATTCAGAACCTCTTGACCATTCTCTACGGTTGACGCAATGTGCTGAGCGCATTCAGGAGATGCTATTGATCGTAGTTTATACAACGCCTCCAGATGGTGCTCAATATCCTTTCTCAATGCCAAAAGATCACGGTATTGCATATTTCCGGGCGCGAGCTCTGATGGCAATATAACCTTATCGGATTCAGATACCCATGAGAATGAGGACACCAACTTGATTAAACGATCAATCGAATGATCATAGTCCATAAGAACCTGATTAATATTTTCGATCCGCCCTGTCGCTAATAGAGATTGAGTTTCATCCAAACGACGATCGGCCGACTGCGCAAGTAGTTTCGCATCTGTAAATGGTTCCCAAGAGAACAATAGACGAATCTCCTCTACGCCTCGCTTGAAAGCAAACAACCCATCGCCGGGCAATGTTTCCCCTGATGCACGAGCAATTTCCACGCATGTAAATATCGCACCTATGCTGGTCAGCAAGGCAGCGAAGGCATATGCGAAATATCGGATACTGCGACCTTTCGCAGAGCGCTGTTTATCCTTCATGCGCTGCTCCCAGATTACACGTACTCGCTTGATGATCCACAGCTTAGCCTTCTTCCGAAAAATCTCGGTCGGAGATTCTGGCTTGAAGCTATTCGTCAATTCAATTGTCAACTTATAATTCAACAATAGATCTTGGGCATATTCGGGATAGCGCCGAAGGCACTCTTCTATAGTCGTCTGGCCTGATTGGATTTGACTCAGACAACAATCCAAGATTTTTGGCCATGAAGATTCGTTACTGGGCATCCTTTTTTCCAACCCTTTTTCGCAGGGCGTTTAGCGCGCGATGCAATAGAACCCTTGTTGCGCCCTGGCTTCGTCCCATCCATATTGCCACTGTTTCGGTTGGTAGTTCGAGAAGAATTCTCAATCTAATGACCTCCTGATAAACAGCCGACAACTCTGATAAAGCCTCCTCAAGCAATTGCATGCGCTCTGAGTGGATCAGTGTCTCATCTAATGTCCTGATCCGAGCTACTTGCCGATCCGCATCCTCTAGCGGCGCCGTCTTTTTGTACTGGCGATAGTAGTCAATAACTGCATTCCGGGCCGACCGATAAAGATAGGCAGAAAAACGCCAGCCCTGATCCTGATATCGATCAAGTGCCTGGAAAACGCGCAAGAATACCTTCTCAGTCAAATCTTCAGCATCCTCTTCAATAGCGATACGTGATCGAATATAGCGATAAATCAATGCAAGATATCGCTCGTAGAGGTCGCCAAATGCATCGAGATCGCCTGCAATTGCCCGTTGAATAAGGTCAATATCTTTCGGATCTTTTTGTTTTTTTTCACTCATGACAACGAATCAATGTGGCGAATGTTACGGTCCCCCTTAAATCACCCTTACATGATCCCTATCATTCGCATAATCCCCCTGGTGGTGGCGTTTCCCCCTACAACCAAGATAGCATGATTTGGCTAGTTTGTGTAATCCCACAATGGTAATATGGTATTAAAGTACCGGTATACAGACAGCTCAAAGGAGGTCGGGATGAATTTGCTAGAAAAAACAGCCCTAGTTACTGGGTCCGGACGAGGTATCGGTCGAGCTATTGCGCTTCGATTGGCACAAGAAGGTGCCGATTTGATAATCAACTTCTTCCGCAATCGAGCCCCGGCTGAGGCCACCGCCGAGCAAATCCGGGCAATAGGACGGCGGGCTATCGTAGTTAAGGCGAATGTCGGCGAGATTGATGGAATCAATAGCCTTTTCAAAGCTGCTCGTGATGCTTATGGCAGACTGGATATTCTCGTCTGCAACGCCGCTTCTGGATATAACCGGCCGGCGCTCAAGCAAAAGCCCAAAGGGTGGGAGTGGACGATGAACATTAATGCCCGATCGGTCCTTTTTTGCGCTCAGCAGGCTGTTCCGCTAATGCAAGCCCAAGGCGGCGGTCATATCGTTAATATATCCAGTCCAGGATCTTTCCGCGTTCTTCCAGATTACATCGTAGTAGGCGCCAGCAAGGCTGCAATAGAATCCCTCACGCGTTACTTGGCTGTTGAGCTCGCACCACATAACATTGTCGTAAACGCCGTCTCACCCGGTATCGTTCAAACCGATGCCCTCAAACATTTTGACGTCCTCCGAGAGGGTAATGTCATTCCACATGCAATTGAGGCGACGCCGGCCGGAAGGCTAGTCTCTCCCGAAGATGTCGCTAATGTGGTGAATTTTCTCTGTTCTCCTGCAGCTTCAATGATCCGCGGACAGACTATTTTGGTTGATGGGGGTTATACGCTGCCGGTATTTGCAGTAACGCCCTGAAAGACGAAGTGAAGAACCCCGCAGCAAGCTGTGGGGGTTCCCGGCTTTTTCCCATGAGCGCGGCTTAGGAGCCCCGCACAGAAACCACTATTATCTAAATAGATAATCAACAGGGCTGAATCACGTTTCCAATACGGCTGACCATCAAGACCTCGGAGGTTTCCCTGAAACCTTCGAGGTCTTTTTCTGTTTTCATTATCTATCGTCGATCAAGAATTAAATGCCATAGAGAAAGAGATCCCCCTTAATAGTACTGGAACACGCCAGTCGGTTTGAGTAAATGACAAAACCCTCAAAATTCCTTTAGG
>DAOVFE010000204.1 GCA_030673085.1 Anaerolineales bacterium
AGATGGACTGTGGATGGCTGATGGCCAGGTTAGTGTTGAGTGGGGCGCTGCAGAGCCTTTCATCGTGGATATGCCGACCTCGGCGGGGTTGATCGGCCGGGTCGGCGGGATGGCGGACGGGTTTGAGCATCCTCCATACGCCACGCTCCTCAGTAAATTCTTCAGCGATCATCGTTGGGATCTGGTCACCTACGCCGACGGACCGCCGGATGAGCCGGGAGATCAGGACCCTACAACCGACGGCTATCAGGCATACCCGGTTCTGGAGCCTGGTGTTGAGGGGATGCTGACCCTCGGCTACCGGTTCAGGACGTATAAATATTCAGGATTTGATGCCGCTGAAGCCACGCGCTTCCTGGGTGCAGTCAACAATCCGCTGCTCGCTGTGGTGGTCTCTCCAGACGAATCGCCTGGAAACTCTGATCACATATACACGCCGTCCAGCGCGAGCCTCGTTAAGGTGGATTCACCAAATGTTGAAGTAACTGGATTCAAGCGGTCACGATCAGGTGAAGGCTTCATAGTTCGACTGCGTGAGGTGGCCGGGACCGGCTGTAATGTGACCATCTCCTCCGATCTGTTTGATATCACCTCGGCATGGAGAGTCAATCTGGTGGAGGAGCCGGACGATGCTCTCGGTGTTGTGACGGTCGGCGCAGGAGCCGGCAGTTTCGACATCCGACCCTACGAGATGGCGGCAGTGCTTATCACAGAGTTTGCATCGAAGAGGTGAGTTGTATAAAGTCCATTCGTTGTGATCCTGACTGGGGAGGCCAATAAGTGAAAGTTGAAACAAAGCCGAATCAACAAAGATGGTACTGGTATATGCTTCTGGCCCTACTTGCTATCGTGACCCTCATTCAACTGGGGCTGATTGGAAGGGGAGACCTATTTTGCGACGAGGCCTACTATTGGGAGTGGTCCCGCCATTTGGACTTCGGTTACGTGGACCATCCGCCCATGATCGCCTATGTCATCTTTCTTTTCACCACATTAGGAGGGGATTCGGAGTTCATGGTGCGCTTGGGATCGGTGTTTTTTACCGCGGGCACTTCCATACTCATTTATCTAATAAGCAAAAATCTATTCAGAGATGAGATAGTCGGCTTCTTCTCTGCTTTACTCTTTAATCTCATTCCGGGCTTTTTATTGATTGGCAGCTTGGCTACTCCAGATGCTCCCCAGATCTTTTTCTGGACTCTTACTCTTTATCTAACCCATAAATCACTGACCAAGACTCGCTGCTGGTACCTTGCCGGCGTTTCCCTGGGATTGGCCCTGCTTTGCAAATATATCGCCATACTGCTAGTGCCCTCGGTATTTCTCTTTCTCCTCTTGTCGTCCGACCACCGGTGTTGGCTGCGGCGCAAGGAACCCTACCTGGCGCTGTTTATTGCGTTTCTGATCTTTTCCCCGGTCATACTTTGGAACGCGGGCCATGGCTGGATATCCTTTATCTATCAGCTAAGCCATGGAGCGCTGGAAGCTCAGACCGCGAACTTTTGGGGAGGGTTATGGGAGTATGCTATCCTGCAGTTCCAGTTGCTCTCGCCGGGTGTCTATCTTTTCTGTATTGTGAGCATGATCGTCAGCGGTTACCTGGGCTTGGTCAAGAAGGAGTCCGCTTTCATTTTCCTGTTTTGTGCTTCTGTTCCCACGATCCTGTTCTTCACTCTGCTCAATGGAATGCCGCATTGGGCGTTTCCCGGATACATTGGATCAATGATCGCGCTAATACGGCTTATACAATTATCCCTCCATAGCTCTAAACTAAGCACTATTAAGGCTGCCGTATTCTTGCCCACCTGCTTCGCAGTATTTTGTTTGCCGCTGCTGATAAGCACGCAGTACTTGTCGGAAATCAATTTTGTCGGTTGGCGCGACCTGGGAGAGAAGGTGAATGAGGTAATGGCCGAGTTACCCAACCCTCGGCAAACATTTATCATGGGGCACAGATTTCCTGTTCTCAGCGAAATTGCTTATTACAGCAACCGGAGTTTTAAGCTCTATACCTCGGCCTTTGACGATTACTCGCAGCACAGCCTTTGGACAGAAGACGATCTGATGGTGGGAGGAGATGCGATATTTATTCTAGAGGAGGATAGTGGGAAGAAATTATTGGATTTGCAGCCATTATTACAAGATACGTTTGACTCGGTCGAGATGATGATATTTCCCGTCAAGCGAGAGGGGGTTATCGTAAAGCGATTCTACATTTTCACGTGTTTGGGTTTCAGAGGTATATAAGGCTGCATATACAGGGACACTTCATCAATCAGTGAGTGATTGCAGACGTAACAAGCTTATCATCGTTGTTCTTAATGTCTCGGAATCTTATATTGGCAGTGTCTGATTAGAATGATTTGTGAATCTACCCACTTTGCTACTTTTCATCCAGCAATATCGTCGATGGCATTACTTGATGTGCATGCTGGTGCTATTTATATCATCGGTGTTTATTTCCGCCTGCGAGCCCTTGCCGCCAACCGTGTCTGCACCAATATTGACAACGATCCACACTCGCGAGACAAACTCGAGCGCTTCCATTACGCCTATAGAGATTGATGGATTTGAGTCTGGAATCGAGGGCTGGCAGAGCTGGGCACAAGAAGGTTCTCTTTCGGAAGTGAGTTGGGATACTAGCGGAGGCTTGCTTTGGTCGGTTGAGATTGCGCCCGCAAGTGCCGCTGCGATAGCCCGTCAGTGGTCTGCTCTGGCCGATTCTGATGGGCTTATCATTCGCCTGACCTCGCTCGACCGCTCGGCGATGCTTATTTTGGGAGTAGAAGAGATTGATGGTTCCTCATATAGCTTGGTTCTGCCGCTTGAATCGGAACACATTACGGAATACAGCATCGCATTCGAGTGGTTTGGATTGCAGGCCGATAGTGAGGATGAGAATATGCGAATCGATATCGATCAGTTGGCTATGATAAGCCTGGTGGATATCTCCAGCTTTATTCGATTAGCCAGAATACCCCTCAGCTTGCTGAGGTCCCTAAGCTTGCTTAGGGGATGAATGGCCAGGGCCGTAGGCACTGCAGGGCGATAGTCCTGAACGAATATTTAAACAAAACCCGCACCCGAAGGGGCAAAATTCCCGCAATGGGGGATGTCCCTAAAGGACATCCCTAAAGGAATTTTGAGGGTTTTGTCATTTACTTCTGCACCCAGGCCCAATCATGTGCTGATAGATGAGATCGTGCTATGGAATGGGACCCCTGCTATGCCGGACCTTGCTTGTGCCGGCCTGGATTCCGCCGCTTCAAGCGAGCATTTCCGCGTGGGCGTGGATGCCAACTATGTAACTCAAGGCGAGAAGGCCGATCACGGCTTCTGGATTGACGGGAAGCGAGTGGATCCGCTTGATCTCTTCGCTGTCAATGGCGCTAATGCATTCCGTGTGCGGTTATGGGTAGGGGAGGAGGGCGAATCTCGATTGGAATACGCCGTTAACCTGGCGTACCGGGCTCAGCAAGCGGGGCTTCGTCCATACCTGGTGATGTTCCTCTCAGAAGAATGGTCTGATGTTAATAAGCAACCTGCGCCGGCAAGGTGGGCTGATTTGACGCTTGATGAGCAGGTTAGAATCGTCCAGCAATATACCCGCGAAACTGAACAGCACTTCATCGATCGGGGCGTATTGATAGATTTATACGAGATTGGCAACGAGATCGACTACGGCATTTGCGGCGTATTCGCCGATGAAACACAGCCTCGCGATCCGGCCTCATTGAGAAGCGCTATCTGGCCTGATCAGGCGCGTCTGCTTCAGGCGGCGATTGAGGGCGTACGGGAGGCTGATTCTGAGGCTCGTTTCTTGCTTCACATTGCCAATAGTTGGTCGCCGGAGTTCGCATCCGCCTTCTTCCAAGCGATGACTGATTTTGGTGTGGAGTTCGATTATGTAGGTCTTTCTTATTATCCATCATCCATGGGCTTGCCGGTTGCGATCAGGTTTTGTGATACGCTAAATCGACTTCATACCGATATCGGCAAACCTATCATCATTGCCGAAACTGCATACCCGGCTGAGCTTCCCATAGGAGGAATGTTTGGCGATTGGCGGCGTCCTTTCCCGGGTTATGCATTTACGCCTGAAGGGCAAGCCTGGTGGTTGCGCGACTTCTTGGCGGGGATGCGGGCACGAGGCGACGTGGTGGGCGTATACCTGTTTAGTCCAGAATTCTGGTTCAGCGGCGAGCTCTGGGGGCCTTTTGCCCTCTTCGACAGCAAGGGGGAAGCCCGCCCGGCAATAGGGTCTTTTAATATCGAGGAGTGATCAAGCGGAAAGGCTCATTCCTATTCCTTTTATTCGATTAGCCAGAATATAAATGGCCAGGGCCG
>DAOVFE010000101.1 GCA_030673085.1 Anaerolineales bacterium
CCATAGCTGGATTATACTCATTTGTGGAACCTTTGTGATCTTTGCTTTCAAAACGATAGATTCAGATTGCTAGTATCATTAGGGCAGGTATGGATATCGTAGGTTGAAAGCGCCATTTTCCTGACGTATAATCTCATTCTAACTGATGGAGGAATAATGATTGCAAAAGGCCAGGCTAAGCCGCCATCCCCATTCCTTAGCGGCAAAGAAATTCGAAAATCCTTCTTGGATTTCTTTGTTGCGCGAGGACATGCCATCGTTCCCTCGGCCTCGCTTGTGCCTGGCGATGATCCAACTCTGCTTTTTACCAACGCGGGAATGGTGCAGTTCAAAGATGTTTTTCTAGATATTGGCACCCGAGGCTATAGCCGGGCTGTTAATGTGCAGAAGTGTATGCGCGTCGCCGGAAAGCATAACGATCTCGATGATGTCGGTCGAGACGATTCACATCACACCTTCTTCGAGATGTTGGGGAACTGGTCGTTTGGAGACTATTATAAGAAAGAGGCCATCTCCTGGGCTTGGACGTTGTTGACCGAAGTCTGGGGACTACCTAAGGATAGATTTTATGCAACTGTCTTTGAAGATGAAAAGGGTAAAATCCCACGCGATGATGAAGCTGCCGAGATTTGGCTTCAGCAACCAGGATTCGATCCTGGCCATCTAGAATTCTTTGGACGTAAGGAGAACTTCTGGGAGATGGCAGACACCGGACCCTGTGGGCCGGATACCGAGATTCACTTTGACCGTGGGCCAGAGTTCTGCGATAAGGCCGATGTCCCCGGTCATGTTTGCCGTATCAACGGCGATTGCCAGCGCTACCTGGAACTATGGAATCTAGTTTTTATTCAATACAATCGTAGCGGCCCCAACCTGCTTGAGCCGCTACCCAAGAAGCACATTGACACCGGAATGGGATTTGAGCGGGTTGTTTCGTTGATCCAAGGAGTGGATTCGGATTATAAGACTGACCTTTTTAATCCATTGCTTGACCGGGTTCAAGAGCTTGCCGGCCACTCCGATGCCCAGCGGAAGGAACTATATACGCCATACCGGGTTATAGCGGATCATGCGCGTGCAGCAACGTTTCTAATTGCTGATGGCGTTGTGCCTGGCAACACAGGAAGGAACTATGTTTGTCGGATGATCATTCGGCGGGCCAGCCTCTTTGGCTCTAAAGCTGGTTTCAACGAGCCCTTTCTTGGCGAGATTGCCGATGTAGTGATTAATGATTATGGTGATGCCTATCCGGAACTTGTTCGCAATCATAAAGTGATTATTGAAATCATTGCGGATGAAGAAAAGCGTTTCCAGCATACGGTTGACACCGGCGTTTCCCGCCTGACAGAGCTGCTCGAAAGCGTCAAGGCTGAAGGTTGCGCGATGCTATCTGGAAAACAAGCCTTTGATCTCTATGCAACCTATGGTTTGCCTCTCGAAATCACGCGGGATATCGCTCGCGAGCAAGGCCAAAATGTCGATGAAGACGGGTTCCATGAAGCAATGGAAAGCCATAGGTTAGTTTCAGGCGCCAGTCATGTATTCGAAGATCAACTGGCCGAAGATATCGATGTATATCAGATAATGCTGAGCAGATTGAAAGAGAGCGGGCAGCTTGGCCCGGAGGGTGTCAGATATGATCCTTACAGTATACTTGAAGCCAAGGGGCCCATTCTAGCAATGGTTCGAGATGGAATGGAAGTGGATACTACTGAGGAAGGAGATCAGGTCGCGGTAATCTTGCCTCAGGTAGGTTTCTATGTTGAAGCCGGCGGTCAGATATCTGATACCGGATCGATCAAATCTTTAGGTGAGCCGGGATGGGAGATTGCGGTTGAGGATACTCGAAGCCCTCTTGCCGGTCTCATTGTGTTAATCGGCAAGGTTTTAGCTGGATCACCGAAGGTTGGTGATCAGGCTATTGCAACAGTTGATCAAGACAGGCGACGTGATATCATACGCAATCACACTGCCACGCACTTGCTTCATGCAAGTCTGCAGGCTTTGCTCGGCGAACATGCCCGGCAGGCAGGCTCGCTGGTCGCACCGGATCGATTACGATTTGACTTCACCCATGCCAAGGCTATGACGCCGCAGGAAATCAAGCGTGTAGAACAGATGGTAAACAAGGATATCCTTGCAGGTTACCCAGTCATTATCACTGAAAAGTCTCGCCAAGAAGCGATCGCAGAAGGAGCAATGGCTCTCTTTGGCGAGAATTATGGGGAAATTGTCCGGACTGTGCGAATCGGCGATAAGGAACGAATCTCATACGAACTCTGTGGAGGGGTGCACGTAGCCGATACGGGAGTGATTGGTCTATTCCAGATTATCAGCGAAAGCAGCGTTGCCGCCGGGATTCGACGGATTGAGGCGCTGACCGGGCATGGCTCAACGGAGCTTGCACTAAGGCAGAAAGGATTATTGAGAAGAATCGCGGCCGAACTTGGGACCTCCAAAGATGAAGTTGAAGAGCGCGTAGATGCCATAATTAAGGAGCGCGATCAGCTGACGCATGAAATTGAAAAGCTCCACGAGCACATGGCTGTTACCCAATTTGAGAATCTTCAACCGGTCGAAGTTAAAGGTATTCAATTACTGACTGGTTTGATCATTGATGCCAACGCTGAGACGTTGCGCAATCTCGCCGATCGCTTCCGATCAAAGTACTCTACCGGCGTGGTTGTGTTAGGAACAGTTGAAAAAGGCAGACCTCTAATTATGGCTTCGGTTAGCAAAGATCTACTTAGCCGCGGCTTACACGCCGGCGAGTTGGTAAGGGCTATTGCGCCAACGATCGGTGGCGGAGGCGGCGGAAACCCGACTATGGCTCAGGCTGGCGGCAAAGATCCGGAAAAGCTTTCAGAGGCTCTGGCGGTGGTAGAGAGTTGGACTAGAGAGCATCTCTCTTGAACCGGGTTTTCAATGGGTAAATATTAAATTATGAAAGTCCAGATTATCAACTTGGACCCGAATGATGATGTCTCCTCGGCCCGCGACAAGTTAAGCTGGGTAAAGTCGCCCCGGGTAATCCTGGTATGGCCAGAGCAGGGGAGCGTTCTGACAAGCCGTCTAGATTTGATGCTGGTTCAACGATTTGTACATGCACACGGTATGCAGCTTGGCTTAGTTACCTTCGACTCCGACGTCAGGCGGCATGCAAAATCGCTTGCCATTCCAATATTTTCCTCGCTTGACCAGCAAAACGAAGAGGCATGGCCTTCGGAAAAGGAAGCGATGCCGCTTGAGCGGCGTGAGCTCTTGACAGAAGACTTGGCAACTTCGCGACATCAAGAGCAGGTCAATCATTCCCGAATAACCGAGCGATGGCAACGGGTGCTGCGGATTGGGTCATTGGCTCTTGCGTTAACGGCAATGGCAGCATTGCTGTGCGTGATTGTTCCTGCGGCTGAAGTCCTGCTCACTCCGGAAACGGTTACCAAGGACCGGACGATTCAGATCCTGCTCGATCCAGAAATTGAGAATGTTCAAGGCAATCACATTCCGACTCGTGAAGTTTCAGTCCACGTCATAGATAGTATGCGCAAGCCTACTACTGGGACCGTTAATATTGGGATTCAAGCCGCGCATGGAATTGTTGTGTTTAATAATCTGACTTTGGAAGAATTATCCATACCGATCGGGACAGCCGTTAGAACGGCAGATGGGGTACGTTTTACCACGCTGGAGAAGGCGGAACTGGCTGGCGGCCTGGATTCGTTTTGCGCAGTTGAGGGCGTGGCTGATGAACCAGGCAAAGCCGGCAACGTGGCCGCACAGGCGATTATTGCGGTTGATGGTGCTTTAGGGTTGAAAGTTACAGCGACTAACCCGGACGCTATGACGGGCGGTGTCAATGGAAAAGTCAATGGAGTAAGTTTTAGGGATCGTTTCAATCTTCGACAAGCTTTGCTTGATTCGTTGTATAAGCAGGCGGCGGCTGAAATTGAAGCTGGCCTTTCGCCTAATGAACACCTGGCCCCTGGCAGTATGAGAGTAATGCAGACCTATTCTGAGCAATATAATTACCAGCCCGGTGAGGTTACGGAGGTCCTGGAATTGACACTTGATATTGAAATCGCAGGTTTGGTTTATGATGATATGGATGTGCAACAAGTGGCTATCCAGACGTTTAATGAGGAACTAGAAAGTGGTTGGGCAAAAGTACCGGAATCATTAAGAATCAACCAGCCTGGGCAGGTTTTAGAATTGGCAGATTCGTCTGTGTATGAAGTTGAAGTTAGCCAGGGGGTTTATCAAACGGTGTCTGAGGAAAGGTTAAGGCGAGATTTACGCGGACATTCTTTAGATGAAGCATCGTTTTATCTATCTAAATCGCTTGAGCTCGCCCTGCCGCCCAAAATACAGATCATGCCAGCCTTATGGCCCAGAATGCCGCTAGTAGAAGCTAGAATTAGAATTGAATGGGATTGGGAGAATAAATAATGGGGAGGATCTTGGCCGTTGATCCGGGAGAAGTTCGGATCGGCTTAGCGATTTCAGATCCGACCCAAACGATTGCTCGTCCTCTGAAAGTCTTACGCCACGTGTCTCGTAAGCAGGATGCTGAAGCAATTGCCAGTGTCGCTTGTGAGTATGAGGTGGAGTATATTCTTGTTGGCCTGGCGCTGGATGATGAGGGCAATGTAGGGCCACAAGCAAGGCGCGCGCTTCGTTTAGTTGATGTGCTTGGATCAGTAACAGACTTACCGGTTGAAACCTGGGATGAAAGCGGTTCATCCAAGGAGGCTCGGCAGGGGCATAAGAAGGATTCAATGCTGGATGCGCGGGCCGCAGCTGTGATTCTGCAGGAGCATTTGAATGTCCAAGCGGAATAAGCATAGGCCAATTGTTCCACTTGTCTTGCTAGGGGGCATTGCCTGCTGTATCGTGCTGTGGCTGGCTGCAGGATTCTATATTGGGGTTCCCAAAGCCATCAGTCGAATTGGGACACCAGCGGAGGATCTTGATCCGCTTCAGAGATTATTCCTCGCTGGTGTTCTGCTGGTTAATCAGGATGCTCTTGATCAGAGTTCAAGTGATCCGAACGTGGCTCTCGAAATCCAGGTTATAGAAGGCGAAACAGCGATAGATGTGGTTGGTCGCCTTCAGATGCTGGGGTTGGTAAGAAATGGCGATTTGCTTCTTAAATATCTTCGCTATCGCGGGATGGATCGCGGCATTAAAGCTGGGACTTACCATCTTCACGGCGGAATGACAATCCGTGAAATAGCAGCGCAACTGCAAAAATCAGAGCCCGAAGAAATCCGAGTTACTATGCCAGAAGGGTGGCGTATTGAGCAGATAGCAGATTCACTGGCTGCTGCAATGATACAAATAGAAGCGGAGGAATTTATTGCCGTCACACGAATCAATCCGACGGGATATTCATTTACCGATGAGATGCCCCAGCCCGGTTCGGTCGAGGGTTTTCTTTTTCCTGATACCTATCTTTTTCATCCCGATGCGACGGCTATTGAAATGCTATATGCAATGTTAGATAATTTTGAGGTTCAAGTGGATGCTGAGTTGCAGGAAGGCTTCAGCAACCAGGGGCTGACGATCTATCAAGCGGTTACTTTAGCTTCGATTATTGAACGGGAGGCAATTGTAGACGAGGAACGGCCGCTCATCAGTTCGGTTTTTTTCAATCGGCTGGCGAAAGGGATTAATCTTGATGCCGATCCGACTATCCAATATGCGCTTGGTTTACAGCCGGATGGTTCATGGTGGAAGGCGCCGCTTACCTTTGAGGATTTGGAATTGGATTCGCCCTATAACACCTATAAATATCCTGGATTACCACCCGGACCGATTGCTAACCCAGGACTAGAATCAATGCGAGCAGTTGCTTTCCCGGCTAAGACTTCGTTCCTATACTTCCGCGCTATGTGTGATGGATCGGGAAGGCATTCCTTTGCCGAGACATTTGAAGAGCATCTCCAAAATGCATGCCCATAACGAATGTTGTCCGAGTTCAGCAGGCTGACAGATCGTATTTGCTTGTGAATCAGCGGGACAAGAATATCATTTCCAATTTTGGTTTTTATCGTTTGAATGCACTGAAGAAAGCCCAAATTCGAGAAATGGCTTTTACTTCCGAAGGCTCTTTTTTTCGCCCGTCTGATAACTGCTTCACTTTTAAGTGGGAATAGCGGATAACGTTATCAGGAAGAACAATTGCTCAAGGCTGCATGGCAAAGCAAGCGGCGCTCTGCCAACTCGGCAGTGCAAGTGGCAGAGTGAAATGCTCTCATTATATCTGCTACATAATTATCAGCTTCGTATGTAGTCGATCAATTGGCGTCTAATCTTGGGCTGGCGGAGCCGACGCAAGGCTTGGGATTCAATTTGCCGCACTCGCTCGCGAGTGATTCCTAATTTTTGAGCGATCTCACGCAAGTTGAGCGGCCTACGTTTTTGTAAACCATAACGCATTTGCAGAACTTGTACTTCTCGTGGGGGAAGCGATTGCAGAATCTCATGCAGGTGCTCGCTCATCATAACCTTGTAGACCATCTCGTCCGGTTTGGGAGTGCCTCGATCAGGTATGAAGTCATTGATCGAATTATTTTCTTCATCGCCACTAGGCATATCAAGCGATAGAGGCTGTTGGGTTGCTTGTAGGATATCTTCGACTTT
>DAOVFE010000040.1 GCA_030673085.1 Anaerolineales bacterium
GACGATATCTTCAAGTTTTGACCTATGTTCTCAACGGTGGGATTGCATAGTTTGGAAGATGTTGCTCATCATCTTATAGTAGAAGAACCCCGCAGCTTGCTGCGGGGTTCTTCACTATTAGCTTAGGCTGTGTTTGCAGTATAATCCGGCATAGCGGCAATATTTCAATTTGGGAGGTATCATGACTGACATTCGTATTGAACGAATGGCGCGTTTATTAGTTGAATATTCAGCTAATATTCAACCAGGCGATAAGGTTTTAATCGAGTCTCAGCCGGCAGCTGAGCCGTTAATAAGAGAGGTGTTTAAGCGTATTCTGATGGCCGGCGGCAATCCACATATGTTTATTTCATTATCGGGGTTTGTCAGCCTTACCGGGCTAGACGATATCTTCTACGAATTCGCCAATGACAAGCAGCTCGATTTTGCTCCCACTTTCTACACTTTAGCTTATGATAGCTTTGATTCGCGGATAAGGATTCACGCGATAAGTAATACCAAGGCGTTGACGAATGTCGATATGGAAAAGCAAGCTCGGCGCAATCGAGCTGTCGAGCCGGTCCTCAAAACTCAATTCAATCGGGGAGCGGCCGGCGCTTTTAAATGGGTGACTACCCAATATCCTACACCGGCCTATGCTCAAAGCGCCGACATGAGTCTTACTGAGTATGAAAACTTCCTCTTTAGCGCGTGTCATGTCGATGAAGAGGATCCGATTGCATTCTGGAAATCTGTCCGGGCGGAGCAACAAAGCAAGGTGGACGCTCTCGCTGGTCACGAGAAGATAGAAGTGCATAGTCCGAATTGCGATCTTACCCTATCGATTAAGGGACGCAGCTTTATTAATGCATGCGGAACTAGCAATATGCCAGATGGCGAAATATTTACCGGTCCGGTTGAGGATTCAGTTAACGGTTGGGTGCGCTTTACCTATCCGGCGATATACCAGGGCGTTGAAGTAGATGGCGTCGAATTGAAGTTTGTCAATGGCCGGGTTGCAGAAGCTAAAGCGACGAAGAATCTTAAATATCTTGAGAGTATTTTGGACACGGATGCCGGCTCTCGCTACCTAGGCGAGTTTGCAATAGGGACCAACTTCGGGGTTAAAAAATTCACCCGTAATATTCTCTTCGATGAAAAGATTGGCGGCACGATTCATATGGCGGTTGGCCTTGGTTACCCCGATACCGGCAGCAAGAATGAGAGCGCCATTCACTGGGATATGATATGCGATATGCGTGCCGGAGCTGAGATTCTAGTCGATGGATCTCTTTTCTATAAGGATGGCGAATTCAAGCTATAAACAAAAGAAGCTCGCGATATGACACCAGAGATATGAAGTTAAACCGAGGGAACATCGATGCCGGCAAATTTCGGCTTGGGAAGCCTGATTGTTGAGAAAGAACCGTGAAAAGAGAGATTATAGTTGCTGGATTTTTGTTACTGCTGCTGGCCGGTTGTGCTCATCAGGCCGAACCGGCGGTTACTGCGGCTACTAGCGAGGTTTCCGGTCCAACCCGTACGCCGCCGCCGACAGCAACCAGCGTTGTAACCGCGACCGAAGCCGTTACAACCGGCGAGCCGGTTGCTTTATTGCCGATGGAGCAAGGGCGTTTCTTCTCAGCATCGGGAAACTGTGCGATCTGTCATACTGATTTAACCGATGAAAATGGTACCGACATTTCGATTGTTTCCGATTGGCGTTCAACAATGATGGCAAATGCAGCCCGCGACCCCTATTGGCAAGCTATGGTGGAAAGAGAAACTTTAATCAATCCGGCTATGTCGGCGGTGGTCGAAGACCAATGCGCAACCTGCCATATGCCGGCGGGACATTTTTCAGCCCAGGCTGAGGGAGATGAGACGCGGATCCTGAGTCGAGGCTTTTTAAACCAGAGCAATCGTTTGCATACTCTAGCCCTAGACGGGGTTTCCTGTACCGTCTGTCATCAAATAGCTGAAACCAACTTAGGTTTTTCAAGCAGCTATAGCGGCGGATATGTTATAGATAACCAGTCGCCCATGGGTGAGCGCAGCGCTTATGGGCCGCATACTATCGATGATGAATATGCCGGCGTTATGCAAGCGGAATCCGGCTTTAAACCGACTTGGGGCGCACATGTATTACGATCGGAGTATTGCGCCACCTGTCATACACTCTATTGGCCGACGATCGATTCCAGCGGGCAATTGGCTGGCGATTTCCCCGGTCAGATGGTGTATTTCGAGTGGTATTACAGTGATTATCGTCGCAGCCAATCGTGTCAGAGCTGTCACATGCCGGAAGAGAGCGCTGGCGTGAGGATCTCCAGCGTTGGCAGCCCTCTTCGCAGCCCGTTTTCCAGGCATGAGTTTATCGGTGGCAATAGCTACATGCTTAATGTTCTTAGAACGTTTGGAGATGAAATAGGTGTAACCGCTAGCCAAGCAGATTTTGATGTCACACTAGGAAGAACAAACGATCAATTAGAGACGCAAAGCGCGTCGATTAATTTTGAATCAGTAGAGATAATTGATGCATGGCTAAGGGCGAAAGTACGGGTTGAGAACTTATCGGGGCATAAGTTTCCAACCGGCTACCCCGGCCGGCGAGTCTGGATTCATTTAACTATCCGGGACGCGGATGGCCAGATGGTGTGTGAATCAGGCGGTTACAATCAGAATGGGGCAATAATCGGAAATGATAATGATCAAAGCGAATCAGGCTTTGAACCGCATTATGAACAGATTGTCAGACCAGATCAGGTCCAGGTCTATGAATCAATTATCGGCGACTCAGAAGGCGAAGTTACCACTGTTTTACTTCATAGCGCGAGCTATCTTAAAGACAATCGGCTGCTACCGGACGGTTTTGATAAGGAACAAGTTTATTCGGGTATCGCAGTTCGCGGGCAGGCACGCGAGGATGAGAATTTCATAGGCGGAAGCGATGAAATCCTATATGTTCTTGATGTTGGCCAGGCAAAGGCCCCTTTTACAGTAACGGTGGAATTGCTCTACCAATCATTAGGCTATCGTTGGATTAATGATCTGAGGATGGTGGAAGGAACAAGGATCGCTCGCTTCCTCGACTATAGTGACACGATCTCGAATCAACCGATCATCGCCTTTCAGGATAGTACGGAAGTCTCACGTTAGATTTGAGCAAATAAAGCATAGTAATCAGCCAGCGGAACACTCTAAAAGAAAGGGTGTTCCGCTTTATGGCAAAAAACTTACCCAAGGCGTTCCCTCCCGCAGGTTGTGAACAGATTATTGTTTATGGTCTTGAATATCAAGCCGAGAGAGATACTTACGGCAAAGGATGCATGAACATGGGGGGGGGAATGTTGAAACCTACGGGAGAGTGGAACTAATATCGCGCGCGGTAAGGGTCTTCAAGTTTATATTGTATGAAGGGGCTCCTATTCAAGGGGGAAGGTTGGCGCCTTAGAAAGGTGATCAGGCAAGATCCACAAACACATGACGGGTTACGCGATTGCCAAGCACAATGGGCTGGTCTTGGCCAATGATCTGCAACCGAAGGTTCTCGTCGAGCGGCGAATAATCTAAGACAGATAGCTGGGTCTGGGGTTTCAAGCCAATATCGCCGAGATAGCGCAGGAGGGCGCTATCCCTGCCTTGGACTCGCTGGACTGTAGCCTGCTGTCCGGGTCGCAGCTCGCTTAAACGAATTCCGCTTGAAGGGGGAAGCTGCAAATCGTTGTTTGGGATGGGATCACCGTGAGGATCGTAGCGCGGGTTTCCTAATACTTGAGCAATACATTGTTCGAATTTATCGGAGATCACGTGCTCCAAGCGCTCGGCTTCTTCATGCACCTCATCCCAGCTATAACCGAGGATCTGCTGAAGGAACATCTCCAACAAGCGATGACGACGGGTGATTTGCAGGGCTTCCCGCTCGCCTTCAGTGGTAAGAACAACGCCCCGATGTTTGCGGTAATTTAGGAGCGGGGGATTCTCGCTGGCGAGCTTCTGAATCATATTGGTGACCGAGGCGGGTTTGATTACAAGTCGCTCAGCGATATGATTGGTAGTTGCGCGACCATAGAGCGCAGTCAATTCATAGATGGTTTTAATATAATCCTCGCGAGTGCCGGTCGATCTCTCCTTCATAAGCAGCTTCCTACTCTTGATTTTGGTCCTACGCCGGCGGATGCGATGCTATATATCCTGGCGTAAATCCTTATTCTCGTAGCTTTGCTTGGATATCGGTTGGCGTTATGTTTGTTTTCCTAACAAAATCTAAAAGCAATCCAGCGGAAAATCGTTGCGATGGATCAGCCACAAGCAAAGCGAGAGCGCATGGGCTGAATAAGTATGGAATTGCGATGCGGGCCACGCGCAAGACGCCTGCGTCTCGCCGTTCAAAGGATCGCCTCTACCAACCTCCATACCTGTGCTACCAGGAATGTTACCGCAATCCCCATTCCAAGCGGCAGCAGGGTCGAGATAATCGTCCATTTCCGGCTTCCGGTCTCCTTATATATAGTATAGATTGTTGTGCTGCATGGGTTATGAATCAGGCTGAACAACATGGTGTTTATTGCCGTCAGCAATGTCCATCCTCCTACGTTGAGAACGGCCAACGTATCGGCCTGAGAATCAAGCTCGAATATCACACCGGCGCCCGGGCTAATATTAGTCAGGCCGGCTACCATTACTGTCAACATTAGAATGGAAGGGATGACGATCTCATTGGCGGGGATGGCTACGACATATGCCAGCAGGATTACGCCGTTCAATCCTAGCAGCAGCCCGAATGGGTTGAGGAAATCAATCATATGGGCGGCGATGCTAATCCCGCTAATATTTATGTTAGAGATGAGCCAGATGAATGCGCCGGCCGGCATGGCGAAAATTACTGCTCGCCAAAGGACGATGATGGTGCGATCGATTATCGAGGTGTAAATCGTTTGAAGGATGCGCGGCGGGCGGTAGGGAGGCAGTTCCAGGCTGAAGGTGGATGCCTCGCCTTTAAGCCAGGTCCGTGAAAGCGCCCAGGAAACAGCGAAGGTCAAGAGAACGCCAAAGATAGCCACCCCGACTACAGATAGTGCCGATATTAATCCGGCGACATGGGCTGGGACGAGTGCTCCAATGAAGATCGTTGCAATTAGAATCTGCGTCGGCCAACGGCCGTTGCATAAGGAGAAATTATTGGTGATGATGGCAATCAAGCGCTCACGGGGGCTGTCGATGATGCGGGTGGCAACTACGCCGGCTGCGTTACATCCAAATCCCATCATCATACTAAGCGACTGTTTTCCATGAGCGCCGCTCTTTTTAAAGAAGTTATCAAGGTTAAACGCCACCCGCGGCAGATAGCCGAAATCCTCTAATAGAGTGAACAGCGGGAAGAAGATAGCCATTGGAGGGAGCATCACACTAATAACCCAAGCAGTAGATAGATAGACGCCGTCGATTAAGAATCCACTAAGCCACCAAGGCAACGCAAGGGCTTCTGCGGCATTCTTCAGAGATGGATAAATGACGTCTATGAACAGCGAAAACAGCCAGCCGGAGGGAACATTGGCGCCTGAAATTGTGATCCAGAAGACCAATGTAAAGAGCAGCAGCATAATGGGAAATCCCCAGGTGCGGCTGGTTACAAGGCGGTCGATCGTGCGATCTAGATCAAATCGAGGCTCGTCTCCTGGGCGGTTGACGGCTCGGTCGGCGATTCTTGCCGCGTCGGTATAAATTGCTTCCACTAAGGATTCATGCACGTTACATCTGATTTGCAAGCGAGCAGCCTTGGCGCTAGACAGAATATCATTTGCGGTGATTTGGGCTTCTTTGAACACTATACCGTCTCCAGTCTTATAGGATGAATGAGGTTGCTTTGGTCAGGAGGTGCGCCGCTCGTCAGATCTCCGAGTTCCCCTTGCCGGATGGCTTCGGCAATGCGTTCATCTCCATCAAGCAATCGTAAGGCTACCCAACGAGCATTCGGAAGGTCCGGAAAGACGGCCTTTATCTGAGCGGCAATTTGAGATACATTTTGTTTTAGATCCGGCGCAAGGTGCTGGATCCGATGGGGATTGCAGATTGTTCTGTGTGTAGCTACGTCGCAAATTGCTTGCAGCAGCTTGTCCATACCCTTATCGTAGCGGGCAACAGTAGGTACAACCGGCACGCCTAGATCGCGGGCCAGCCGGCGATCGTCGACCTTAAATCCGTGTCGCTGTGCCTCGTCCATCAAATTAAGGCAGACAACAGCCCGGTCGGTGATCTCAAGCACTTGCAGGACCAGATTTAAATTGCGCTCGAGACGTGTGGCGTCTACGACCACTACCGTCACATCCGGCTGACCGAAGAGGATAAAATCACGGGCGATTTCCTCATCTAGAGTTGTTGAAAGAAGTGAGTACGTTCCGGGAAGATCTACCAGCTTATAGCGCTTTTCGCCATAATCGAAGCCGCCTTCAGCCCGGGTAACCGTCTTCCCGGGCCAGTTGCCGGTATGCTGATGCAACCCGGTCAGCGCATTGAAGACGGTGCTCTTGCCTGTATTTGGGTTCCCCGCGAGGGCGATGACGTAATCCCAGTCCTCCATGTCCACGCCAAGCTTCATTAGGTTGGCGGTATGGTGGAAGGGGCATGTATCGCAAGCCGGCGCAGCGGCCTTTATTTCATTGGTTGTCATGCGGTCTCCTGATTGAATCGAGTGATATGAATGTGATTGGATTGTTCTTCGCGTAATGCGATAACGGCACCTCGGATGCGGTATGCGGTTGGGTCACCGCTGGGGCTATTTATCTCGGATTTGATAACCGTACCAGGCAGGACGCCAAGGTCCATGAGACGACGACGTTCGAGCCCACGACAGGCGGGAGAAATTGACTGAACTTCTCCGCTTTCCCCCGGCTTCAGATCGGCTAGACGACCTTTATAAATTGGCTTTGTTCTGTACTCTTCGGGAAGGGGCGAAACTGAGATGTTCGCTGCTACGATCGGGGCCAGGACATGTTCATCGCCGTTTGCCCAAAAGAGAATCCGTTCCGGTGAGCGCTCAATAAGGCGAACTTGCATTCCGGGGTGAAGCCCCTCGGCTACGAGTTGAGCGTATAGAGACTGCGGCTCGTCCTCGATATGTACTATATGAAGCGGCGTATGAAGATCTGCTGAGGTAAGTGGCGCGGCATCGAGCGATATCAGTTCGCCATCCACGGTTGGGATAGGGTCCCCATGGGGGTCGTAGGACGGATGCCCTAGATGAGCAGAAAGGGCGTCGACTTCCTCAGGGGATAGGGCATGCTCATGGCGCTCGGCGCGGTCATGCCATTCGAGTTCAGAGTAGCCGGTTTCATCGGCCAGATGGCGCTCCCATAAGCGATGGGCGCGAATAATATGAAGGGCCATCTCTCGGCCTGTGGAGGTGAGGCAAATTGCATTCTCTTGAAGCTGCAATAGTCCACGGTTTTCCATTTGGGAAAGCAAGCCGGCGGCTTCATCGGTTGTGATGTGGAGCGCCCCGGCAATGCTCTCGATTGAGGGTCGATCGCCGCTTAGCTGGCAGTGATAAATGTGTTTAAGTGCGTCTTCGCTGTAGACACGCGAACTCAGATATCGGGTGTTTCTGTATCGCGGGATAATCCCTCTTTCGGGACGAAACAGTAAAAAGGCCAATATAATGAGTAAAGCCGTTACAAGAAGCGCAATCAATGGAGCTGGCATATAGTCTTCTCCTTTTCTATTTCTACCAAGAACCTTGGAAAAGCTAGTTTTTTGTTACTAAAGCGAAGTAAAAAGCAGTTCGCGATATTACAGATCACTGACCGATCAATCCAAGGCTCAAATTACAGCATTGCAAAATTAACAGCAGGATATATAAAACCGTAATTATTGTAACACTAAATAATAATTTAGGCAACCCTAATATTTAGAAGGATAATTGTCCGGTCTTATGAGATGGCCCACTGAATTTTTTGGAATTATGTTACACTGGCGGAACTATGGATGAGAAGTCTCTAGAGACTCTTGATCTATCAAAAATCCTTGACCGTTTGGCGGATTACGCTGCTTTTTCCGCTTCCAAGGCCTTGGCGCGTGAACTTGCACCAACGGAAGACCTGAAGGAAGCCCATCGACGTCAACGCGAGACCACGGAAGCGCGTTATTTGCTGAGCATGAATGCTGAATATTCCATTGGCGGCGCGCATGATATTCGCCCTATGGCCGAGGCTGCCGCTCGGGGGTCGGTGCTGGAGACGATTCAGCTGCTCGATATCAAAGCAACGCTGATTGCGGCCCGCAGACAATCCCGCTTCTTTGGCAAAGCAAGAGATCTGTACCCGACTCTTTGCCTGCTCGCAGATGGGCTTAAACCGGCTCCGGGATTAGTTGATGCTATCTCGAGCACCCTAGATGATCAAGGCGAAGTTCTTGACGATGCCTCGCCTGAGTTGCTGTCGATAAGGCGCAATCTCAAGAATGTGCATGATAGGCTTCTATCTAAATTAGAACGCCTGATAAGCGACCCCAAAAAAGCGGCATGGCTGCAAGAACCAATTATTACTCAGAGAGACGGTCGATATGTCGTTCCGCTCAGAGCGGAAAATAAAGGCCGAATCAAAGGGGTTGTTCATGATCGCTCATCCTCGGGGGCGACGATATTTATAGAGCCGCTTACTGTTGTTGACATGAACAATCAGATAAGGGAATTGCGGCTCGCCGAACGAGATGAGGTGCGCCGTATCCTTGCCGAGCTATCTTCGCTTGTAGGCGAACATGAGGAGGACTTGGCGAGCACAGTACAAGGCTTGGCGGCGATAGATATGGCTTTAGCTAAGGCGCGCTATGCTGAGGATCTAAAGGCAAATGAGCCAGTCCTGCATGAATCAACACCACAATCGGAGCCGCCTTGTCCAGGGACCATGATTCGGCTTTTTGCTGCCCGTCATCCATTACTTAATCCGGATATGGTAGTGCCGATAGACCTGATCTTGGAGCCGGATACTTACGCCTTAGTCATCACTGGCCCCAATACGGGCGGCAAGACGGTGGCTTTAAAGACTGCCGGATTGCTGGCTTTGATGGCGCAGTGTGGCATGCATATACCTGTCGCATCGGGATCAGAGCTCTCGGTCTTTTCGGAAATATTGGCTGATATTGGCGACGAGCAATCGATAGAGCAATCGCTTTCGACTTTCTCGGCTCATATTTCGAACATTACTCGCCTCATGAGTGAGGCTGATGAACGCTCCCTGGTCCTTCTGGATGAACTTGGCGCAGGGACTGACCCTCAAGAGGGAGCGGCGCTGGCTCAAGCTATTCTTAATGAATTGCTGTGCCGGCGAGTGACTACGCTGGTTGCTACTCATTATCCCGAACTCAAGACTTTCGCCCATGCCACACGGGGAGTCCGCAATGCATGCGTCGAGTTTGATATCGAGAGCCTGCGACCAACCTATCATCTTACGATTGGGTTGCCCGGCCGTTCCAATGCCCTGGCGATCGCCGAACGGCTAGGCCTAGATATGGATATCATCGATCGGGCGCGGGGCATGTTAGCCGCCGACGACCTGACGGCTGAAAGCCTACTGAACGAGATTTATCGTCAGCGGGAGGCATCACATTCAGAATGGCTAAAGGCGGAGCAGGCTTACGCTGAAACCGAATCATTGCGGGCTGAGTTAGACCGGCGGCTGGATGGGATAGAGGGGGAGCGGAGAGAGATTTTACAGCAAGCACGCGCCGAAGGCCAAGATGAAATCGATAAGTTCCAGTCGGAGATCGACCTGTTGCGAAAGCGACTCAAGGATGCGGGGGAGCCGTTGAAAGTATTGGAAGACATTAAGAAAGATCTGGAACGGGTTGAGGAGAAGGCCGAAGAACCGATCGAGAAGATCCAAACTGCAATGGAGACCAAGCGGCGGCAATTCAAGCCG
>DAOVFE010000459.1 GCA_030673085.1 Anaerolineales bacterium
CGGCAGCAGCTTCATAAAGCAGCTCTTTAGCCCCAGTTCCGGACACACAGTATATGTCATTGACGCAAACGAGTGAGGTATTTCGGGCCAGGGCTTGCCCAACCATCGCTTCAACCCAGAGCCCCATCGGGCCAGTATTATTAACATGCGTTAGGTGTGTCAGCGAGAAGAAATGATAGTCGGCATCATACAGAACCACGCCCAATATATGATCGGCAACCGATACAATCGCAGTCCCCTCGGCTCCCCCGCCGATCCCACCGAGGAGCGGCGTCATCAGATCAACCGTAATCTGGCCAACATTGTAGAGGTGCGCCACCCGAGAAAGCTGATCGTAGTCAGTCTTCATCTCAACCATTTGCGAAACCAGGATAGCATCGCTCGGTCGAAGGCCAGTCGCCGGATCAAATGCCGCCATCTTCCCTGCACAGCTCAGGGGCATGGCGACATCGTTAATGTGCATACCGGGGCGTCCAGCCATGCGAACAGCTTCACGCAGAACAGACGCATCTCTCCGCGCTCCTAGGATTTCAAGCGGAGTTCCCGGAACAATCTCCTGGCCAAAATAGGTAGAAACAGAACCCGACCCCAGGCAGTCGACCAAAGGTTCTTGAGCGCAAGAGAACTCAATAAATGGCGCCCACCGCTCAGATGTTGGCAGGCCGGTGGGACCAGAATGCATAATCGGAATAGCCGGATCTTCAACCCCCCGATGGCGCATCACCACGGCGTCTTTTCCGACACCCAAAGTCACCGCGCTTGGCGCAGTTGCAAGAATATCCTCGACCTCTTCCCGGCTGAATTTGATCAGCCTATCGGTACTCATGCAAAAACCGCCAAATTCGATAAATAATTCCATCCCCGCCTGGTAAATACGATCAGCTATATCATTATCCGCTGGGCAGAGATCATTTGGATCAAATTTAATCCCGTATTCTTTAGTTAGCTTACGGATGCGTCTTGCCAATGCCAGGTCAAAATCTCTTTCTCGTATATATGGCCCGGTCTGGGAACGTCGAACAATTTCCGGCAACCAATTCGTCCGCATCTGGTTCTCCTTACCATTATGGCTGTATGACGTAAGAGGACAGACATCTTCATACGATAAAATATATCCTTTTAGCTTGCACTTACACTTTGTACGAGCAGCATTCTGTCTATAGGAAAAGACCCACTTTTCGCCCGACTTGTAACCTTGGGTTTAGAATTTTTTATCAAACTACTTGATATTCTTATTGCAACTGTTATCATACACCAACTTCAATTCTATCACCTCAATTTAACGCTCGCTTGAAAGCCTACTAAATTAAGGAACGCACTCTTTTTAGCCATAAGCAATGGCCCAAAAACGCGTGAATGAATGAGCGATGGTCACTAATCATGCCAAGATTAATTCCCGTGGACTTGAATTTTGCCATCCACTGAGCCATCAGG
>DAOVFE010000056.1 GCA_030673085.1 Anaerolineales bacterium
TTCCATTTGAAACGATAAAATATATGACACTCTCTGTTGAGTGTGAAGCCAGCAATGGATTTGCCGGCAATCAGGTCAATGCATATGAGTCTGCATAATGAAGGAGCATCTATCAACAGCCAAGAAGCCAGAGAGTTGGGGAAACGCATTGGCGTGATGGTTCAATCTTGGCAAATCACCCAGGCCTACAACTTGCTGGCTCCTATTCTGGCCAAGCGAACGCCATTCCGGCTGCTTGGATTTATTGGTGAGGTTATCGGCGATGGATCGCTGGAGCCGGTTAATGCATTTTTGGAGCACATCGCCGCCATCAGAACCGAGGGCGGCTGGGTGATTATCGGCAGCGCATTGGGACGGCAGTTAGAGCGCGATCTGACGGGGGCTTTTCACCGCTGCCGGGATTTTATCATTGCCGCCGACATTTGGTATGCGACCGACATTCTAGGGGAGCGGGTCCCCGGCCCGGCATTGGTGACCGCCTTCCAACCCGCGTTGGGGTTGCTAATCCCCTGGCGAGAGGATAGCAATCGCTGGATCCGGCGAACTGTCGGAGTTAGTGTTCACTTTTGGGCTAAACGCTCGCGCGGCGCGGCGGAGCAAACCCCTATGGCAGAAGCGCTGCTGGCTTTGCTGGAGCCGATGTTTGAGGAGTGGGACATGGATGCTGTCAAAGGCGCGGGATGGGGATTGAAGACGCTGGGCAAGTATTATCCAGATGTTGTGGCGGACTGGCTGACAAAACAAGTCGTTTTTCGCCATCGCCGCCACCGTGCTCTAATGTTGCGCAAAGCACTCACCTATCTCTCGGACGAACAACGTGATCGCGCCATCGGGGCCGAATCCCAATGAGACTAGAATTCCAGGAATACCAGGCACAAAAGATTGTCAATGTCCATCGAGATGTCGATGGACCATGGTTCTGGGTTAAATATAGTGCTCAGCCATATATAGGCTGCGCTAGCGGCTGTGAGTTCTGCTACTTGCGTGGAGGTCGTTATTTGGGGAGGCGCGATCCGGATAGCTTCGATCGTCTGATCCAGGTGAAGACCAACTCAGTAGAATTGTTGCGGAAGGAGCTCTCCAAGCTGGATCGAGAGATTATCACTTGTGGGGATTGGCAGCAGCCGGCCGAGGATCGATACCGGCTGTCGCGCGGCATGCTGGAGGTAGTGCGCGACCTGGATTTTCCCTTGCTGGTAATCGAACGGTCGCCGTTGATTACCCGAGATATAGATCTACTAGTGGAGATCAACACGCGATCTTGGGCGGGCGTAATCTTTAGCATAAGCAGCATGGATGCGCTACTGAAACAAGCTTTCGAACCGCGGAGCCCCGATGTAGGGCGCCGCCTGAAGGCTATGGAGCAGTTGGCAAGCGCCGGAATGCCGGTTGGAACTGCGCTGATGCCGGTTATTCCTTGCGCCGGGGATGATGAAAAACACCTCGAAGAAGTGATATGCGCAACCAAGGATCATGGAGGATCGTTTGTTTTGGGCGGCGGACTGACGATGGCCGGGGGTCAAGCTAAGCGGACGCTAGAAGCCGCTCGCCAGCTTGACCCGGCGCTCGAAGTCCGCTGGCGCAAGCTATACAACTGGGATGAGAGTGGCAAACCAAACTATAGCCCGCCGCGTTCTAATAATTCCCACTTAGGATTGCTTATTCGCGAGCTATGCGACCGGCATGGCTTGAAGGATCGCATGCCGCGCTATGTGGCCCCGGGCCCATTGGAGCTCAACAAACGAATCGCTGAGCGTTTGTTTCTTAAAACCTATGAGTTGGAATTGGCGGAAGCCAAGGAATACCGCATATGGGCATATCGCAAGGCGGCTTGGGTTGTGGATGAATGGCCCGAGAGCATAGCTGAACGATATCAAGATGGAGGAGAAGCGGCGCTGCGCGAACTGCCAGGAATTGGCAAGAGCCTGGCAGGCGAGATTAGCCGCTGGCTTGACGAAACGCAAAAACGAGGAAGCCCCTGGCAGTAGGATGTTTATAGTTTTAGGAAAAGATCGACAGTAGCTATCGGGGGTGGATCAACTAATGAAGCAGGGATGGGCAAAGGCTTTTTGGCTGCATACTTAAAAATAATTGTTGCCGGTAGGGTAGTCGATCTCGCCCAATATTGAATTTCACGCAATCCATTTCTGTGCTAAACAACGCGGGGAGATATTATGTTTTCACAAACAGGCCGTTATTACGACAAGATCTATGATTTTAAGGACTATCAGGCTGAAGCTCAACATCTTAATGACATTATTAATGAGAATCTACGATCGGGAGGTGAAAGGCTTCTGGATGTTGCCTGCGGCACCGGCCTTCATATCGAATACCTTAAAAAGAAATTCAGCGTTGAAGGACTTGACCTATCCCCGGAACTACTTGAAATTGCTCGCCAACGAAATCCGGATATCTTGTTCCATTGCGCCGATATGATGGACTTTGATCTCGGCTGCCGGTTTGACGTAGTAACCTGCCTTTTCAGTTCTATCGGCTATGTCAAAACGTTGGATAGCCTTGTCCGCGCGATTGGATGCATGACAAATCAGCTTGTGCCAGGTGGAATCCTGCTTATCGAGCCCTGGTTCACTCCGAATGCCTGGCATGCCGGTACTGTTCATGCCGTTCTTATCGATGAGCCTGAATTGAAAATCGCTCGGGTAAGCACAAGCATGCTAAAAGATCGCATATCATATTTTGATTTGCACTATCTAATTGGCACGCCGGAAGGGACCGAACATTATATAGAGCATCACGAGCTAGGGTTATTTGAAATAGAGGAGTTTCGTGCTGCCCTAGAAGGCCAAAATCTCGAGGTGACGTACGATGATGAAGGGTTGATGGGCAGGGGCTTATGGATTGGGCTGTGGCCGAAGTGAAGAACCCCGCAGCTTGCTGTGGGGTTCTTCCAAGGAAAAAGCTAATATGAGGGCTGCTGCCCCTAAATCGCCGCTTGCCATTCATCCCCGCAGCAAGCCAACCATTGCCAGGGCAATTCATCCATAGAGAAACAGGAAGCTCTTCTCAAGCAACTTATGCTTCGTAACCTCCAACGCAAAGCTTCGAAATTTGGACTTTGTTTGGTTCCCGTTTCGACATAACGCTTCGTGTTTCTTAGCAGCTGCGAGTTATTTTGGCTTTTTCCCATAAACATTGGCGCAGTCGCCAGACACAAGGGCATGCACGAACAGGCGCTTCATACTGCCCATTTAATTTTGGATTAATAAACGAACACCCCGAAATGCATTTAGATGAATATCATCCAGATTGGTATTTTTAGCATAGGTGACATAATAGCACTGCTCTTATATAAATGCAGCCTGGAGATGGGCATGATATGCGAGGCCGGTTTTGCCTATTCTTAGAGCGCGCACCCGAACTGCCGCCAATCTGCTAAAAAAATCGATAAGCGTAATCTCGGGAAAATAATTATGGCGGGCTTAATGTCTGGGCAAGGGCTTAGCAGGGATATGATTGCGGTGGTAGCAAAGGTGGACCAGGCTTTAGTTCACTAAAAGTATTGGCAAAGAGATCCAGAATTGCAGCTTAGCCATCATTGAGAGTGTTGCCATTGACCGGCATTCCAGCTACACTAGAATCAAGATGAAAAGGCGGATTAATTATTGTGCTGCTATTTCAATAATAACGATCATAATGTTCAAGCCGCCAGAGCTTGCCCCTCTTAGCGTTCGACAAAAGAAGGCTATCATTAAGGTTGTCGATAAAGACAACACCCCGATTCAAGGCGCAATTATTAACTATAAACAAACCTCGTTAGACTTCATGTTCAGTACTGGTTGGCGCTGGCAAGGTGATACTACCCCACCTGAATTGATTAATAAGATCAATGAAATTGGTTTCAACACCGGGCATATCCTGGCATTTTACGAATGGGAGGGCGTTCAGCCCGAGCAAGGGATATACCATTGGCAAGGCCTGGATCATGCATTCGATACTTTCGGGACAACGCTTCCGGCGGAGGATACCTTTCCTCATTACCGGCATCGGTATGTTAGCCTGGGCCCCTCGTTTGGGCAATTATCGGCCGCGCCTGGCTGGGTGGACATAGACAACCTGTATGAGTTTCGGGAACAGTATGGCGATTACCTGCAAGAGTTTCTTATACGCTACCGCGGGCGGGTAAAGGTCTATTCAGTGTTTGGTGAATTAGAAGGCGCGGCTTATGGTTTATCAATTGAAGAAACAATCGCATGGGCAAAATGGCAAACTGACCTGATCCGCGAAATCGACCCGGAAGCCATGATCTTAATTCAGGTTGGTGATATGCATTGGTATTTCCCGGACGAAGTAGAAATCCAAATTGAGCAGAATACCTTTATGCCTAAGTGGCGTATCCTAGAAATGCTGATGGCTGCCGGAGTGGATTTTGATGGCCTTGCGGTGGAAGCACATTATAGTATGGCCACCCCGGGAGACTGGCATCAGTTCATAGAGGCAATTGAATTGCTCACAGCTTCAGGTAAATACTTATATATTTGGGAGATATATTATCCATCGTGTTATAACCCTTGTTTGTACTTCAATTGGCAGGATCGCGCTCTTACCCCAAAACAAATGCCGGCAGAGTGGCCTTATCCGCCAGATACATATACAGAGGCATGGCAGAAGGATCAAGTGGAGAATACTTTACATTCGCTTATTGAGAACGACAGGGTATTGGGGATCAACTATGGCACACTAGCGGGCGCCAATCTTATGGATGGGCTAACTAATACGCCGGGTGTTGGTTTTGGCCAGGATCTATGTAGCCAGCCATCCATAATCAATCTTGGTCTGCTGCATTCAGACTTTAGTCCCAAACCAAGCTTTATGGCCCTTCGTGATTATTGGTGGTCTTTATTTGCGAATGGAGAAGTAGAGACAGATGCAGACGGCGAGGCGGCTATTAGTGGCCTGCCAGGGGAATATGAGCTCACGATAGTCGCCGATGGTTATGAGCAGCAAAGAACCGATATTAATATTAATAAAAATGCCAGTGGCCCGCTTGGGTTAGTGATACGATTAAAGGGTAGCGATGTTGAAGAGCAAGTAAGTGGTAAGACCACGCCGGATTCTAACAGCCTTAAACCTACATCATTAGCAAATGCAACCCAGACAGGATTGGTTAATGAGACCGAAAGCCAGGCAGAGAAAGATTGGCGCATTTTTATTCTCCCTCTTATTATTATCTTGGCGGCTGGAGGTGCAATGCTGGCATTGAATGTATGGGAGAAGCGCAAGTTAAAATAAAGCGCATTTGACTTTAGCCATGCTTTTCCGGGGCTATTGGAAGAATCATTTCCAGGTTTGCCATCTATTTTTTTAATATTGGAATTCTAAAGTACAGCGCGTGATATGTTCTCGCATCAGTTTTCCCACTGTCGGGTACTTTTTTCAGTAGAATCGTGCTATGCTTTCTGTCAATTCATTTTTACCTTCTATATTTAGCGCTCCAGGAGACGTCGAGATGTAAAATTTTAGTGTCCTGGATGCGGATATGAGAGCATCTTTAATCCCCGGAAGGAATCTGCCAAATGCCCGCATTACGGATACATGCCACCACCGAATCGGCCAACTAGACATCAACACCGGCCATAAAAGCCGGGCTGGAAAGAATCTGGGCAGATTTGTAGTTGCAAGAAATGCAAACCGGAAGCATTGATCCCTGCCGAGTCGGATATCCAATCGTTATACTATCCCTTCTGCGACTCGACAGAGGTGCGGCTCAGAATTGAATATGCCTCTCCCACTAAGCTATTTTTCATGGGAATGGTTTTTTTGCTGCTCAGTATTCTTCCTGGTGTTCCTGCCATATCAACGGGTAGCATTGGCCAGTTTTCTTGCTACACTAGCAGGGACGGACGCGACAATGGCTGTTTGGGCGTGGAATGTTCTAAAGAAGTGGAAATCTTAGCATCGAGAATAGGCCAATAAATGGGATGAAATAGATTCCTCCTAGAATTGGCTAAAGGATGAATTCTCATTAAAAGAAGGTATTAATAATTTTTCAGACGTTAATTGCCCTCGGATGAATATTTGCAGGCGGCTTGAAACGCACGATTTTAAACTGCCAGAAAGGGAAAACATGAGATTCCTAAAATCAACGATCGTGATTGTGATTCTTCTCTTGGCTCAATTTGCATGCAATTTCCCTGGGGCGCAAGAAGAGGCACCCCCCTCTCAAAATACTGCCGTGTCAGGCGATACATCTCAGACGCCCATTGCGGCTGCAGAAGCTGGAGCCGATGAATCCGGCGACACTATAGATGCGGCCGGTATCCCTGGGCGTCTCATACATCCCGATGATCTGGTATATCTCGGCGCATTCAGGTTGCCTGAGGGATCCAATGGCTCAAGCTGGGAATATGGCGGCTATGCTATGACTTTTTATCCGGATGGAGACCCAAATGGACCTGAAGATGGCTTTCCTGGTTCCATTTTTGCAATTGGTCATGATCATGATCAGCTCGTTTCGGAAATCAGCATCCCGGCACCGGTGATTTCACCTTCGAAGAATCTTGACGAGCTGAATACTGCGTCCACACTGCAGGAATTTCACGATATCACCAATGGCCTATTTGGCTATTTAGAGATCCCGCGGGCGGGACTCGAATATCTCCCTCCCCAGGGCGACCAGGCGAGCGGCAAGCTTCACTTCGCTTGGGGACAACATTTCCAATTCAAGCATGATCCCTCCCACGGCTGGAGCGAATTAGATTTATCCGCGCCGAAAACTGCCGGGCTCTGGTACCTGGGTGACTATACTAACTACATCACCAATGATTATCTCTTCGAGATCCCGGCGTCTTGGGCTGAAGAGAATACGCCTGGCCAGCTTCTGGCAACCGGACGGTTCCGGGATGGAGCCTGGGGCGGGCTGGGACCGGCGCTGCTGAGTTATGGCTCGTGGACGGAAGGCAATCCGCCGGCGCCGGGAACGACGCTTTCCAATGTAACAGTGCTGCTGCTCTATGGCATGCATCAAGGCGGAACACCCGAGATCGATGTATCCGGTCAAATGAAGATGAAGACTTATAAAGAAGCTGATGAGTGGTCCGGGGGCGCCTGGCTCACCAAGGGGGATAAATCGGCCGTCATCTTCGTGGGCACGAAGGCGATGGGCAAGTGCTGGTATGGCTTCGCCAACGGCGTGGTTTATCCCATCAGCGGCGACCCGGGCGAAGAGATCCCTGAAGTGCCGCCGTGGCCTTATGATGACCGCGGCTGGTGGTCTGAAGATATTACAGCGCAGATCATCTTCTATAATCCCGACGATCTGGCCGCGGTTGCACGTGGCGATATGCAAACCTGGGAACCGCAGCCACACGCGTCATTGGAAATTGATGAATATCTATTCGATCCCGGATTCGATTTCGAAAGGGTAAAACGCTACCTGGTTGGAGCGGTCAGCTTTGATCGGGCTCGTGGCATACTCTATCTATTTGAACGACGCGCGGATGAGGATAAGAGCATCGTCCATGTATTTAAGATTGACGGTTAAGATGCTACGAGTCGATTTGTGGATTTGATAGATCATTAATTGTACAAGGCGGCTTTCAATGCGGATACTCATGCGCTTGAGGTCAGGCGGATTTATCCTTTGTATAGTCGCCGGTTATTCGGATCGTACAAAAGAACAGCTATGTGGCTCTTAGAACCATTTTCCCCTGGATTATTGATTAAGGAAAGTGGATGACAAACGATCGCTTTGCTGTGGTAGATGGGGAAAGGTTGGAGATTGGGCCCAGAGCAGAGTGCAGCTCAGGGTTGATCGATGCTGTTTTTAAGCAGTTTAGCTTGGGACCCGCGCTTGAATGGAATGACCTTGGCGGAACTTATAATCTAAATGTATATGTTCGCGCCTCGTCCGGCGAGTACGTTATCCGTGTATATAGACCGTGGGTAGTCCAAAGCCGTCTTGAGCAATTGCGGATGATTAAGGCCTCTTTAGCAAACGCAGGTTTTCCTGTATCTCAACCTATGACCAGCTTGAAAGGCGATAGCAGCATTCAATATCAAGACCGCCTGGTTGAAGTTGAGCTGTTTATCCGCCACACCGGAGTTGCCGATTCCTGGCCGCGCTATGCTATCGCCATGTCGCTACTGGGAAAACTGCATGATTTTCTTGCCATGAATGTTGCGACGAACTCATTTATCGCTCCTCGCGTGAGCAATTACGGATTGCCTCGGCAGATGCTTAAATGGATTGCCAATTTAGAACGGAGTCTGCGTCATCTTGAGCAAAATGCGAAATCTGAACGAGCGCTAGCAATTTGCTTTGAGGCTCGTGATCTGTTAATGCCTATTGAAAAATGGTGGCAAGATACGGGCTGCCGTTTAATCCAGCAGCCAATTCATGGAGATTATGGCGGCGACAATCTATTATTCGATGACGACCGCGTTGTAGCGCTGCTTGACTTCGACTTTCTGGCGATAAGGGAACGCGCTTTCGAAATTGCCTATTGCCTATACTGGATGCTACTGCGCTTGGAGGGTCGAAAGCCGGCAGAATGCTATTCGTGGAACAGAGTCGGCC
>DAOVFE010000469.1 GCA_030673085.1 Anaerolineales bacterium
CGTCCATAAGGATGTCCTTACCGCCGGGGATGTCATTAAACTTTAGTAGTGCATCTACAGGGTAAACGCCGATTGATGCCGCAGTTCCTATTTGCCCGCATAGATTTTTATGGACCCCTTTATCCTCCATTTTATCTGAACCATAGCCCTTATTCTCAAATTCAGAGATGTTATTTAGATTGTAATCTTGAATATGACGATGCTCATCTACTATTTTATCTTCAATAAGCTTATCCCTAAAATTTTCAAGCAATCGCTGATCTTCCGCAACCCGCACGCCGAAAACTTCCCCGGTGCTTGATTTGATTGCTGTGGCGCCACGTTCTATTGCCCCTTCGAATCCAAAGGTGTAGATCAGAAAAGCCTTACTCATATCATCGCCGGTGCCGAATTTGTACACCGTTTGGCTTTTTAGGAAGTCAGCCCACAATTGATCGTATCTGGCTCTGTATTGTTGCAGGTAATTACCTTGGTCAAAGATGTCGTCTAGATAAAGGATTCTGCGGCCCTCATTCGCAAGGGGATCAATCAAGATGATGCGCAAAAGCCATCCTTCATCTTTCTCCCAGGGAGGGGTTCGCATGCGGGCGATGCGCTCGTTTTGTGCATCGTACGCCTCGCGGGCTGAGAGCACGACCGCCTTCCTTTCTTCGAGATCGAGGTGTGGCCACACGGCGGGTGAAATCCAAGGCGGCCGGCAGATCGCTTGTCGCCATTTGAACCAGCCGCCTGTCGGGATCTCTCCCCTTTCCAAGGTCTCTCGCATAATCAGCGCGCAGGAATAATCGCTTCTCATCTCCGCCAGGTCGGCGGCTTCAAAGCCATTGGCGATGCGCTTAAGCCGGCGGCCCAGATTGCTTAGCTCTTGCCCGAATGCCCGAATATCATGGTCGGCATCGCCAGCTAATGCGTGCAGCCAGGGCGCATACTGGCCGTCGTAGCTGGGGGCATCCGCAGTAGCATCCAGCAAAGACTTGCCCCATGACGGCATGTCTTCGGCTGACGTAGTCAACCAATTAGCCATGCGCCGAAGCCCCGCTACATCTACGCTGATCTTAGTCATTGAGAACCACTATATTGATTATGGAAACTGCCAAAGATCGATAGCTATAACCGGCCTCTTAAAGCTTAGAGGCTTCCGACCGATCGATGGCGCCAAGGCTTCCGTTTCCCGCCTGCCTTGTTATTTTCATTATAGGGCCAAAACTGCAATTGACAAGAGCATCAGCAAATATTTGACTTATTTGGGAAAAGTTCAGGTGACCCCCATTTGGCGTCTCTACTCATCTGAATGAAGTTGAATCCGGCATACGGCGGGCGATCGTTATCGCCCCGAAGGGGCTTTAGCCTT
>DAOVFE010000442.1 GCA_030673085.1 Anaerolineales bacterium
CGTGTCATCAAAGGCCCACCAAGCCAGAGCCAGGCCGTTCTTTTCTACTACCCAAGGCTCATATCCCTCAACAAGAGCTTTCACACCCATGATCTGCACGCTATTAATCGTATCTTGGATCCCTTGAGGACCAGCGTCTAAGGCATGGTTATTGGCCAGTGATACGACTCCAATGCCAGCTGATTGCAGCGCGATTGCAGCTTCAGGTGCGGCGCGCAAGTCAAGACCTTCTGTTATCATGGGCGCTTCCGTAAGCGGCGATTCCAGGTTGGCAAAGGTAATATCCGCAGTAGATGTATAAAGAGCGAGGTTGGACAAGGCTTTCGTCCAGCCCTCTGACGAATTCGCCTGAGCCACACCTCGCCCCAACATGACATCGCCAGTAAAAGCCAGCGTTGCCCTATGCTCCACCGGATGCAGTGCAATGCATCCAGATAGAATCACGGCAAATGCCAATAACCCTATCGTCGATGAAGATCTCACGGCAGCATAAACATCCCGGTCCATTCAGGCAAAGGCGGCTGTGTTCCTGCCTCAATCTGGTCTTGCCATTCCTCGTCTGTCATGCGCTCCGCGGCCGGCACTTCGAACTCGTAGTAAGAAAATACCGCTCCAACCCCGATCCGACGCGGCGAATCAGGCAACACTACGTAGATTTCCGTTGGCTGGCCGATGGCTTCTTCCAGCGCCCATATGCCGTCACCCTGTGACGACAACCCGGTGGCAATGTCAGCAATAAGTGCTGCCTTTTGATCTTGTAGATCCCTACAAGCCGGACCTTCACCCTCACAATCAGCCGCGGCAAGCGTTAGCGCTTCTAGCTCACCGCCGAAGAAGTGAATCCGTTGATACTCCTCTGAAGTAAGCTCCTCTCTGCGAAGTTCCTTTTCAGCGGTGCTTCTCAGGAAATTCAGCATATCAGCCAAATTCATTAAGCTACCAGCCATGGAGTCGTTAAGTAGGCCGCGATCCTCTAACCCAGTCCGGGTCATTTCGGCCAACGCATACAACCTCGCATAAACCTCGGGATTGGGTTCTACATATCCCCTTGAAGTCTCCATTGGCCCCCCGCCCATTTCCGCCATTACTTGTTTAGCATACAAAATCGTGTCATGCTTAAGCTCAGTATAGGATCCCAGTGCTGTGTTGAGATCCTTCCGTATCCAGGCTTGAGTGCGCATGAATTCTGGGTATCGTCCATCCTTGACTTCGATCACCGGCTGAAAAGCATACAGCCAGCTCCAATATACATTCTCAGTCCAACTATCATCACCTAGAGCCGCTATTTCCCCGCGCACTTTAGTCATGCGATAGTCAAAGTTTGCATAGGCCGTTTCCCCCATGCCGTCAAGAATTCGGAGCGCTTCATCTGATCCAATCGCAGCGAAGAAATCAAGCGCTTTAGGAAGACCGCGCGGGTTCTCCAGCGTTCCCACATTTCGCCAGATCATTTGCTCGAAGACATAGGCATCGATCGTAAATCTTTGGCCCATAAACCGCAATCCCTTCGTCGCTTGATCTTGATCTTCATTAATCCAAACCCACATAGAATTGATCTGCGGCGGCGGCAACTGCTTGGCAGCCTCCATGAAATCCGCCATTAATTCAGGATCAGCAAAGGCCTCTAGTTCCGGATCAGTGCCAAA
>DAOVFE010000109.1 GCA_030673085.1 Anaerolineales bacterium
GGGGCGCTCACTTAGAGGGACTGAGTATGGTAGGATGCAGGCAGTGAAATAATTGCAGGAGGATTGACTTTAATGAGAAGGCTTTTTCCAATTCTATTGATAGGTACAATGACCGGGATTTTTCAAACTGGTTGTACCCAGGCTACATGGTATGAGAACCTCCCAACTAAAGTTGTATCAGATATCGAGCCTAAGGAGACAGAGATCGCAACCAATACGATCGAGCCAGGTCCGGCCTTGGCCCCGACCGAAACGGAAGCCTTAGAGCTGACGGCTACACCCGTTTTACACAATCCTACATTTAGTGAGATGATCGATTTCCTAAATGAAACGACGGTGAATTGGAATAGATATGAGAATCGATCCGGGCATAAAAGGTATGTGTGCCTTGATTACTCCTGTGATTTCCAACGCGATGCATATGCTAGCGGCTTGCGCTGTGCAGTGGTCTTTATTGAATTTCCAGAGGAGGGCCATGTGATTGTTGCGTTCGAAACAACGGATAATGGTCTGATATATATAGAACCTCAAAGTGATCATCCAATGAAGGTTGAGGTTGGTCGAAAATACTGGGCGTGGGTGGCTGGCCCTAACTATGATATCGATTACGACGATACGATTGTTGATTTCGAGTTGTATTGGGATCCACCAATGGAATGCTCCTCGCATGGTTAATGAGCACATCGCAATGGAACAAACAGGATCACTTTGTTATCCCAGCAGATTGCGCCGATGCCTGATTGATACCTCGGAGATCTGATAGAGGAATTATTGAGCTTTCACAGCTACGATCCGCACATTTGATTGATCTGGATGAATGGAGACATCAGCCCCTAGTTGGCTGAGCTTTTGGCCGATTCGTTCTGGGGAAATTATGTGACTGCGCATCAGCAGGATCTTCTCGCCCAATGCCAGTAGTTTGACCGCGAAATGGTGGATGTTTGGCTCTTCAATTAAGATCCGGCCTCCAGGAGCCAGGACTCGCCACAGCTCTTGCAGGCTCAGATCCTGATCGCGGATATGGTGGAAGGCATCTACCATAATGATCCGCTCAAAGCAGGAGATTGGGAAGGGTAGATTTTCACTATAGCTGGCAGCGATTTCCAATGTGCTATTATGCTGGGCTTGAGCGAGCATTTTGAGGGATTCGTCGGTCACAACCAGGAAGCGTGCGCGATGCGCCAGCAATCGGGCAATCCGGCCAGTCCCGCCGCCAACATCGAGTAATCGGCCTGAAGGCGGAAGATCGAGAAGTTCAACGATCTGGCTTATGTCAGGCGGTCGGATCAGGTAATCATAAATGGGTGCGAGCAAATCGAAATGGTCTAAGAAGCGCATTAATCCCTCATCAATCTTTAAATAGCTTATTTCTTATTATGGGAAAAAGCCAGAATGCCCCGCAGCTTGCTGCGGTGATGAATGGCAAGCTGGGGTTTGGGGGCAGCAGCCTCCCTATTGGCTTTTTCC
Organism: Anaerolineales bacterium; assembly: GCA_030673085.1. Classification (GTDB taxonomy): domain Bacteria; phylum Chloroflexota; class Anaerolineae; order Anaerolineales; family E44-bin32; genus JAFGNH01. The sequence goes on from DAOVFE010000109.1 coordinate 1,468, forward strand.
TTGGAAGATGCCCTGCAGCTTGCTGCGGGGTTCTTCACTTTCGGCTTGGTATGGCGCTAAAATTATATCCTTCTTGGCAGCCAATATTAAAGACAGGCAATGTTTAATCCCAAATTTGCCTGTAAAAAAGTGTAGTAACTATAGAGCAGGAGCGAATCTCCCACTCCGTATCTATTAGCCTATTACCCTCAAGATAGGATAAAGACAAAGCCAATGCGATCTCGTCGTTAGAAAGCCGGGTTTTTCAACCTGGGCGAGCGGCTATGGCCAAACCTGCGCCGACTTGCTAGGAAAGCCGAGGAGCCCAGAGATCTTAATAAATCTTGTCGAGAAGCGCTTCAATTGCAGTTTGAAGCACAGTGTCCTGCTGGCCGAGGGCGCTGTCTTTAGTTATAGGGACGAAAATATCTGGGATGACGCCTACGCCTTCGATGAGCAATGTACCATCCGGCGTTTCAGGACGTCCGGTCGGAAATTGCAGTGAGATATCGGCAGGTAGCTCGTATTGCCCACGCCCGACTTCACCATACATGCCGGCGCTCGGCGCATTGCCGACGACGATAGAGCGGTTATGTTGGATCAATGCATTGGCAAATCCCTCGCAAGCGCTGGCGCAGTTAGGGCTAATCAATACCGCGATTTCGCCATCGTACTGGAACGGACCAGGTTCAATTTTGGAGGGTAGTCCCTGGAATTCAAATTGCCCGGTTCGCCGGTTGTAGTAGGAACGATGCGAGAGCTCGATTTCTTTATCGAAGAAGTAGCCGGAAAAATCATTCGCAAGGGCGCCGTTGCCGCCGCCGTTGACCCGAAGATCGATAATCAGGCCCGGAATATCGTTGTCAATCAGGTTCTGAATGTAATGCTCCCATAGGCGAGCCATCAGGTTGTAATCGCCGGAGAATGTCGTAATCTGGATGTAGCCCAGCGCATATTGGTCGAGAACTTCACCTTGAAGGGGCAGGATAAGCTCATCGAGGTTGAGAATGGACATGGCTTCAAATAAAGATTCGTAGTCGATTTCTGCTGTCATGGTCGCCGTCTGATCTTCAGCCGCTCCGGGGTTGCGGAAGGCGACATCGATCTGGGTATCGGGCGGATAACGGGTGAGAAAGAGGACCTGATCCAGGCGCTTGTGATGTTCGGTTGAGTAAGGCCCGAAATAAGGATTCACCTGACTGATGGCCTGCGATACCGGGAGACCATTCCAGTTGATGATTTCGGCTCCAACTTGGATGCCGGCAGCTTTTCCGGAAGTCTCATCCAAGACCCTAGTGACAATCACTCGGTTATCGGTCAGTTCTTTGAGCACCAAGCCAAAGCTTCCACCTTGCTCTTGGAAAAATACGTCGGGGTTGAATGATAATCCTACATGACCATCAGGGAAGGCATAAGTGAAATCGCGAATGGCTCGATAAAAGTCGTCGTCATTTTTTGCGCTGGCAGCTCGCGGCGCGAATTCGGAATAGACTGCATCCCAATCAATGCTTTTTTCGGCTGTGAATGGATATTCGACCGAGGCTTTGTTAAATAGGGAATCGAACGCATCTGCATAGCTGAGATCGCTGAAATCGGAGACTGCTACCTCGCCTTCTACCAGTTCGAATTTAGCATGGCGCTCCTTATAGATGTAGAAAGGCTCTTGATCGAGGTCAACGAAACTATAGCCGGGGGGAACGTTTGTAATTGGATCGTCTTCAGTAAAAAGCAAGTCATCATCGCCAAATCCGGACGGGAAGCCCTGTTGGCTATCTGGGGACCAGATCAGAAGCGTGCCGCCGCTAATTTCATCCTCTCGATCGGGGTCGGTGATTGCCGAGGTATAAGCATTGGACCAGCCAGTGCCATCGCGCTTTTCCAGGAATGGCCCGCCCCAGGTATTGGACCAATAAGCGATGGCGAAAACCATCAGCCCGGTGTCATTCGTGCCATTATTATCGACATCAACCAGGGTCCCTTGAGGGACGGTTGGCAGCGCTAGACTATAGCCGAGTAAGCCGTCCTCTATCATATCGACCGGCCCGATGGACTGGCTTTCGAGCGGAAATGCAAATTCCCGGTTGCGGGTAACAAAGCCGGATTCATCTTCAAGCAGCACAAATGGCTCGGCGATTGAATTGATGAAAAATGGCGAAGTATATGGAATGGTGCCCGAGATGATAATCGGCTCATCCGGATTTGCCTCTCCCGGATGCACCGGCTGAGGGAAAAGTTGAGTGGGTACAGGGGTGGGAACGGGGGTTTCTTGTGGTGATATAAGATTGGTAATGCTGCAAGACAGCATGGATAGGGCAAGGGTTAGGGTTATTAGTGTAATTACATTACGCCGAGACATGATACTCTCCTGGGTTGATTCGGATAAACAATCGGCAAGGGCTGACTATCGCCGGATATTAAGCAATAATAGCAGAAGCAATTTTACCCGAAGCCACTCCATTACGCATACTTAATGATTGAGAATTAAACATCTATCGATCTGTGAATCACGCTAAGCCGAAAATCCCCTTGCGGATCATAATAATTGCTGGCTTCCAACGGAATCCCGCGGTTGAAATATTTTGCCAGAATGCAAGCATTGAATGCACTGAAAAAAGCCCATCTCGCATTTGGGCTTTTTGCAGTGGAATCATTTATAATTTGCTCCTCGTGGCCGGCGGGATCGATGTAGTAAATTTCGGCGGCATGGAAAAAAACCGAAAGTGATGAAAAGCAAATATCTTTTTTTTGGTCCCATAGCTCGTGTGGTAGTCTACAGCGCCGTGATAGCGCTTTGCATAATGCGGGTCGACGAGGATGTTGCCGGGAGAGCAATGCTACTAATCCCCGCCGCGCTTCTCACACTTGCTGCGCTGGAAGGGATGCGGCGCTGGGAGCGGACTGCTCCCCATTACAGCATCTATGCTGCAGTAGCTGATTTCGCGCTGGCGGCATTAGTAGTGCTATGGCTCGATCCGGCGATGATCTTGCTTTTTGGCTTGGTCATTGTGGCTGATGGCGTGCTTGGCGGTTGGTTGATTGCGTTTATGCTTGGTGTGGGAGCAATCGCGGTTGACATCCTATTAGACTTTGTGAGGTCTACCGGACAGGGCTTATCAGGTGACACTGGTATCCGCATTGCCTTCTGGTTCTTGTTGTCAGGGATCGCGACTATATTGGCGTGGCAACGAGAGAGCGAGCGCCGGGCACGGATTGAACTGGAAAAAAGTGTCCAGGTTAGGTCGGATCGTCTTTCAATGCTGTCACATGAAATACGCACTCCGTTGACGTTGATGCGGGCTTCACTGGAATTGCTTTTCGATGAGTCGGCGGGACCATTGAAGGCTCAGCAGCGCACGTTTATGCAGACCATTTACCAGAACGAGGAGCGAATCGCCACCCTTGCGCAGAACTTGCTCACCCAGGCAAGGCTGGAATCGGGTGTCTTCTCGCCCAAGACGCAGCCCGTCGATTTGCGACGCATTGTGCGCCTGGTTCTCAATGATATGCGGATTTTAATCGAGCAGCGGAATCAGCAGATTCGGACATATTACCCACAGGTACTGCCGCTGGTGCCGGCCGATCCGGGTCTGATCCGCCAGGTATTGATAAACTTGATTCAAAATGGCAGCCGGCACACTTCTGAGGGTGGGTTGATCGTCGTCTCTATTGCTCAGAATGATTATGCCCTGCTTATATCGGTGACTGACGATGGCGCTGGAATGGGGCTCGAACATCGTCGCCGGCTGTTTAAGCGTTTCTCAACATCGGAGGCCAATTCGAGAGAGGGTACCGGGCTTGGATTGGTAATCGTTAAACAAATCGTAGAATGGCACGGCGGGCGAGTATATGTGGATACGTCGCTAGGGAGAGGCACTAGTTTCTACTTTACTTTGCCATTTGACAAGGATTGGGAGCGCGGCAAGTTGTAGAAAGGTTTTTCCGACTTTATACTATCAACCTGACTTGCGTCGTCCCAATATTAGGAGTGTAACGTGGAAGTGCAACCCACAGTGCTGATTGCAGATGACGAACCGCAGATGGTGGGCATCATCGCTTATGCGCTTCAAACGGCCGGGTTTCAGGTTATCATGGCCTATGATGGTCTGCAAGCGCTTCATCAGGTCGAGGAAAGGCATCCCGACCTAGTGATCCTTGATGTGGCCATGCCGGGCATAGATGGATTTGAGGTATGCCGGCGGGTTCGCAGCGAGACGACAATCCCAGTGCTGCTGCTGACAGTGAAAGATGAACAGGCGGATGTGATCAAGGGATTAGAACTAGGAGCCGACGATTATATGACCAAGCCGTTTAGCACGCATGAGCTTGTGCTTCGAGTGCAGGCGATCCTGCGGCGTACGCGCATTCGACAGGTGCCAGTAGTTGAAAGCGGTCCATTGCGAATTGACTTTGAAAGGCACTTAGCAACGCTTCATGACTTGCCGGTTGAACTTACGCCGATCGAATATCGGCTATTGGCTTGCCTGGCAGCCAACGCCGGTCGAGCGTTGACCTGGCAAGCATTGTTGAAAGAAGTCTGGCATCTCGATATCTGGCAAGGCAGCAAAGATATGGTTAAAGTGCAGATTCATAGACTGCGCCAGAAGCTGGAACCGGATCCGGCTGAGCCTTCCTTCATCCGTACCGTTCGCGGGGTGGGGTATTGTTTTAAGGGAGGAGAAGCGAACGATCACTTAGCTGCTTTATAGCATCTTGTCAAAATTCCAGAAAGACCTCCGAGGTTGAAAAACCTCGGAGGTCTAATTGTAACCATATTGTGACCGATCTGTGACCAATGGGAAACAACAACGGATGGAAGTCATGCTAGACTGGAGTCATATAGGATTCGCTTATAGGCAGAGATGCCAA
>DAOVFE010000234.1 GCA_030673085.1 Anaerolineales bacterium
CCGCGGCGAAGTTGGACAGGCGCTCAAGGCGCGCGGCTATCAGATAGCCGTAGGCTCAGATTCAATTATTGGCTGGACTTCAGCCAATAATCAATCCCGGATTGCCTCCAACGTGGCCCAGGATCCATTGCATTTGAAACATGAACTGCTGCCGGATACGCGCTCAGAAGCCGCTCTCCCGCTGCAAACAGGCGACCTGGTCCTTGGCGTCCTAGACGTGCAAAGTACAAAACAAGATGCATTTCGAACCGAAGATGTCGAGATTCTCCAAACTCTGGCCGATGAGCTAAGCGCCGCTATTTATAATGCACGGCTGGCTCAATCCTCAGTTTCTGTAGCTGAGCATGCTCGCCTGGTCAGTAAAGTAACAGCCCAGCTTAGCGGCGTGCTCGAAATCGACGAGGTACTAGAAACTGCCGCCCGGTCGCTCCATGACGCTCTCGGACAGCCAGATATCATCGTTAAACTGGTCCCGCCTGCTGGAGAAGAGCAACTTGAAAAGATCGCCTCATCATCCAGCCCGGAAGACCAAGCGCGTTCAGATCATGGAGAACAGGCATGAGTCCTCAGACGATTGTTATTACTGGTTCTTTGGGCTACTTTGCGCGCGTTCTACTGCCCATGCTTGAGGCTGATTCTGATATAGACCGGATAGTTGGCATTGACTGCCAGCCGCTTCCAGAGAGTTATATTTTTCCCAAAGTGGAGAAACTCTTAGATGCATTTGAAGCCCGGCATCCGGATATCATTGTAACTCGCCTGCGGCCTTGCACAGTGATCGGCCCTCAAGCCGAGCCATCTCAAGAAGAGGATCCTGCGGAAGCGCTTTATCTCGCCGTTAAGCAGGATCTTCCCGGCGATTATGACGTAACCAGCAACGATCACAGAAGCCTTCGACAGTTGGTTGAATCCCATGGCGGACGAGCAATTACCCTGTCCTATTGGATCATTAAAACTCTTATGGCTCTTCTATGGCTAACCGGCATGTCTGCATTCGCTCCCGAATGGGTAGATCTCAATCGCTTCTCAATTATCGCCGGCAATAACAAGCTTAAGGCAACCGGCCGGATTTCGAAATATTCCACAATCAAAACCTATGAAGCTTTACAGGCGGTATACTCATGAAAGAGGAAACGCAAATGCCGAGCATTTGGGAAAAAGCAGCATGATTGATCTAGTTCAATCCTGGACAACGCTAACATCATCCGATAAAGAAATTGCCCGCCGGCAACACTTGTTAAACATCATTCTTCTGGCACTTGCAGTTCCCGGATTCATTTTCAGCGTCATAACACTTTTTCGTTGGCTGCTAGGCTCTACCCCGACCACTGAAGACATCGCAGGCCTCAGCATCCTACCTTTATCTCTGCTTTCTTATTGGCTTAGCCACAAGGGCCAGGTCAGGTTCGCCGCCTATATTACTACCTCGGTAGTGTTTATTGCTATGACAGCCTCCTTCTTCCAGATAGGCATCGGTCATGTCTCTATAGTGGGAATGGTGATGGTGATTGTTACCGCCGGGGTCATTATTAGCAGCCGTGCAGCTCTGGCCTATTCCGCATTGAGCGTAATCGCATACTCAGTGGCTGGCTGGTATCAGAATGCCGGTAATATCCAGACGGTTCTTCTTCCAAGCGAGACTGTAATCGTCGATGCCATCGGACTGAGTCTTGGCCTCGGCGTTTTAGTAATATTTAATTGGATGGCCAACCGGGATATTCATCATGCAGTACAAGTTGAGCAGCTATTTTCTTCCGGCCTCCTCCTCCAAAGCAAGAAGCTAGAAGATCAAATAGCCAAACGTACTCTCAGCCTGCAGCAGCGCTCGTTGGAGCTACAAGCAATATCCGAAATTGCAGGCCTTGCAGCTCAGAGACTAACCTCTCAAAACCTCATGTCGCAAGCAGTAGAAATAATCCGCGATCGCTTTAATTTCTACCATGTCTCGATCTTCTTGCTCGATGAAAGCGAAACTTGGGCTGAATTAGCTGCCAGTACCGGAGAAGCAGGCCATAAGTTAATCACCAGCCATTATCGTCTCGCAGTCGGAAGCGCCAGCATCATCGGTTGGACAACCGCCAATCGTCTTCTACGAGTATCGCAAGATATCACTAATGATCCCTTTTATTACAGCAATCCATTACTCCCCGACACACGATCAGAAATAGCAATCCCGTTAGCTGTTGGCCAGCGTTTGATCGGCGCGTTGGACATCCAAAGTAACGAGCCGCAAATCTTCGTCGAAGACTACATTCGCCCCCTAGAAGCCATTGCAAATGAAATTGCTATTGCAATTGATAACGCTCGCCTATTGAGCGAAACCCAAGCGCGGCTTGAACGCATTGAACGCGACTTTCGCGGACAGACACAAGATTCTTGGGCGCGCTTCCTTCGGAAGCGAAAGACGTCAGAATATCGACTTAGCCGCCAACAAGGCCCCATATCAGACGAAATGCGCCAAGGGATGGAACAAGCCGCCGAGTCGGGCCGCACTTTTGTCTCCAGCGAATCGAAAGAGCTAGTTGTTCCGGTTCAAATCCGAGGACAAGTGATCGCAACCATCGGGGCACAGAAAGGCGAGGATGAGGAACCATGGTCGGATGATGACATCGCCCTGATAGAAGCGGTAGCTAACCAGACCGCGTTATCGTTTGAAACTTCACGGCAATATACCGAAGAACAGCGTCGTGTTGCCGAACTAGAAGTGATCAACCGTGTCAGCCAAGCTGTTTCACAAATGCTCCGTCTGAAGGTACTTTATCGCGTCATCCATACCCAATTAAATAGAGTTCTGGGTGAAGTCGATATGTATATTGCGTTATATGATCCAAATACAGACCAAATCAGCTTGCCTTACATTTCAGAGCAACATCAACTCCTAAAGATGGAATCCATTTCATTTGGCCAGGATCTGACTTCGCAAGTAATCCGTACTCGCCAATCACTCCTGCTGATGAATGAGGCTGAGTGTGAGGCTGCCGCACCCGGCGAAAAACAGATAGGCCGGAGATCCAAATCCTGGCTTGGCGTTCCTATGTTAGTCGGAAATGACGTTATCGGCATGATCACAGTTCAAGACCCACTACATGAGCATCGCTTTACAGAAGAGGATGCCGCACTGCTATTAACAATAGCAAGCCAGATAGCAACTGCTATCCAGAATTCACGTCTTATGGAACAAATCCAGAATGTCGCCCGACGCGAGCACTTAATCCGTGAGATCACGGCAAAAGTGCGCCGCACCCCAGATATTCATTCCACACTTGAAGTCTCAGCCCAGGAACTAGGACGGGCATTAAATGTTTCCTCGGCTTCAATTCGGCTTGGTGTCCAATCAGAACCGTCCGATGCCCAGGACACTGACAATGAATGAAAGCAGCCAACAAGAAAGCGGATCACGTACTAAGGAGCAAGGTGCATGAGCAGAACTCAAGAAACGGCAGCGAATATCTTTCAACGCTTCCGTAATGCTCGCCTTGGCACTCGACTTGCTATTGGCTTGCTTCCGCTTTTTTTGATACCTGTTCTCCTTGTAGGCGGCATGAGCTATTTCCGGGCCCGGGATTTGCTCAAGCAACAGACTACAACGACGATGATATCGGCCACAGAAGAGCAAATTGCCAATATTGAAAACTGGGCCAGCGAGCGACAGGATTGGTTATTCCTACGCGCAAGCCAGGGTTCGCTCAAGATGGCCCTGGCCGATGTGCTGCGCAACCCCGATGATGAGGTTCTGAAACAGATCACCCGTCAGGAATTGACTAACTTGCTTTCCATCA
>DAOVFE010000051.1 GCA_030673085.1 Anaerolineales bacterium
CAAGTCCGAACAGACCGCCTTCCTGGAAGAATGCATTGGCATGCAGACCGGATCATACCGGCTGGAATATGACGGCGAGCAATTCCTGATCTACCGTCAGGGCAGCAGCATTGCCCTGACGCTCACATTGCCTGGCGGTAAGGCGCTCAACATGCTTGGAGATAAACCATCCATTGAGACACATGAGACCGCGGCCGGGAAACAAATCATCCTGACCGGTGAAAGCGATTGGGGAGCAACCTTTCAGGCCACGCTTTACACATACGCCTTCCATCCGGGCTTATTACGCTGGCGACTAGAAATTGTTAGCAGCGAGACACCACCAGCCAGCCCTGAACCCGAACTCCAGTTTGTAGACCGAGCCACCGGCGATGAAACCAGCGGTCAAATGGAAATCTATGCCGACCACGCTCCGATGGCCGCGCCTCATCTCTATGGCTACAGCTCAGCTATGGACAGTACATTCTTTTATTGGGTTGACTTAACCGCACTCAACCCATTTATGGATGCAGCTCACTATACGCCCTCAGCTACGCCCCGGCGCACGGGTCAGCGGCTGGGGCATTACTTAACTAAATCCGATCTGAAAAAACAACCATTGCATATAGCAACGCCCATCTATGACAGCTATCTTTACCTGATGCCTGGCCAACCAGCCGATGAAGATGAAATGTTTGCCCGTTATTTGCACAACTTGGGTGATATTTATGACCTGATAGCAGTACCAGACAAACAATCTCTTATCTGGTTCCTGCCACGTGTGATTTCAGATAGTGATTCTAGTGATCCTTTCCTTCCAGGTCTTCAGGATTTCACCATCCGCGATCTGGCAGATGAAAATAACTGGGTCACTTTAAACGACAAACGTTATTTACGCGCCTATGTAGCCGACACCCGCCAATCGGCCGAAGCCATCACCCAGTTGGATGTGTATACTGCACTGACACGTTATAAGACTCAGTTTGATGAAGCGCCTGATTATTACGATGATCTGCGGGCGACCATCCCCGATTTTTTCAACCCTAATTTCGGGCCGGCAGGCATGTTCCAGAACAGCGGCCCCATCACCGTGACCGGCCCTCAGGCGCGCGGTGATACCTGGTACAAGCTTGGCCACGCGCTCAAGGTTGCCGAGCTGGCGAATTGGAATCCCGATGACCCCGAATTATCAAGCCTGGCCATTCGTTCTGGTGAAACCTGGATTGATTTTGCCAAAACCGTGGATTATCGCTTCCCTCGCTTCTATAGTTTCGATACCTGGGAAGGCATAGAACAAGAACCGGATGCCGGAGGTGGTTTTGCCTACTTCATGCTATTGCTGCACGATCTCACCGATGAAGACTGCTATATCGATGAAGCGCGTAATTCTTTACTTGCGCTTGCAGGGAATGGCTTCCGATTGGCATACGAAACTCATATGACTGCTCTAACCGCGGCGGCCGCGGCGCGTCTATACCAGATTGAGCCAGATCCCATCTATCTTAAAATCGTCAACCGGGCGGTGGCTAACCTGTTGCGTCTTTCATGGATCTGGGAATGCGATTATGGCTGGATGAAAAGCGATTTATCTAAGACGCCCTCTGATATATTATGGCCGACGTTCTCGCCCCGCACCTTTTTCGGGCTGAACCCTACACAACAAAGCGCGGTCATCACCGCTAAAGAGCAGTACGAAGCATGGATTTACCTTAACGAAACCCTGCAGCGTCTTCATGCCGAAATGGATCCTACAACAGAGAAGCTTATCGCCGAATTCGTCAAGCATACAATGCTTACAATACCCTGGAGCCTTCCCCCCTTGCTTCCTGATGGAGCGGCTACTGAGCATCCCGCCGCCTATGAGACTGTCCATGAGAATGATCTCTCGCTCTTCATCCCACTAGAGGATTTGCGTGACGGGTGGGACATTAGCGGAGTCATCGGTCAGGAGATATATGGCGCCGGAATGGCGCCCACTATAGCTGCGCTCTCGCTGGTGGAAGTGGCGCCAGGCGTTCTCCTTAACAGCGGCTACCCCCTGGCTAAGATAGAAGGGATGAAGATCACCTTTGCCGGAATACCAGGCATATTCGCACCTGCATTAGCAATTGGTGTAAGCGAAGTGCTCGATGTTGAAGGGAATCCGATCGAAACACAAGTCTGTGGGATCGCACTTTGTTTCCAGGCCGAAGGCGGAACTACCTATCAATTGCGCCAATAACGAATGTCAAAAGATATACGCAAGATAAGGTATTTTAAAAATCTACTGAAAAAAGGGGGCGCCAGTAGAAAAAAAGCGCATATGTGGGGTTTGGGCGATATGCCGTTCCCCTTCTCGTATTTGGGCTTTTATTCGACTGGCCAGAATACCCCTCAGCTTGCTGAAAGAATAAATAACCGGGACCATAGGCAGCGTAGGGCGATAGTCTTGATCGAATATTTAAAAAGAATCTGCGCCCAAAGGGGTAAAATTCCGAGTTACTCCGTATCTTTCTGCGGGGATAGGAATTTTAAGATTTTTGTCATTTACTAGCGCAGTTAAAAACCAATATAATTAGGCACATTATCTACAGCCGAAGGCAGCAAAGAGCTTTCTCAAAACTGTAGTGAACACACTGAAACCTGCCTATAAGCCAGTAAGGGCCAGCAGTGAGAGCTGCTCAAGAGGTCAAGACAATCGAGTAGTGAGCGAACACAAAATGTCTAAATCAATAAAAATAATCGGGCGTGCGATAACGCTATGGTGGGATGAGCTCTTCCTTATGATGCTCTTCAACATTATCTGGCTTGCGCTGCAAGTGCCTATCATCACCGGCCCGCCAGCGACTGCGGCCATGTTTGCCATCGCCCGTCATCGTATCAAGGGCGACTATATAGATCCCCGCCTGGGCTGGAATGCACTGCGGCGCATGTTTCTACCTAGTCTTAAATGGGGATTGGCATATCTAACAGTGATTGGTTTAATCGTATTCAATTTCTGGTCCTACCGGGAGGCTGCAGGGCTAGGTTGGACAATCTTTCGTTTGCTCTGGGGAATGATTGGCGTTACGTGGCTGATAGCAAATTTTTTCTACTGGCCATTCTGGCTGAACCAATCCGACCAGCGAATTTCGACAACATTACGAAACAGCATGGTTTTCATAATTAGAAATCTAAGCCTTAGCCTGCCCCTGATAGTCATTTGTTCTGCCTTTGCCATTGTCAGCATCTTGACGACCCTGCCGCTGGCCACTGTTCTAATGGCTTGGCTTGCTCTAATCAGCACACTTGCAGTAGAAGAAAACCTTAAGGAATTGAGAAATTCAAGCGATTTGGAAGAAGCACAAACCGAGAAAACGACTTTGTGAGAATTGATAACCTATGGCTAAAACGTCCAATATAAACCTTCTGCATTGGTGGCAGCGTGGCGTTATCTATCAGATATACCCGCGCAGCTTCAAAGATACCACTGGGAATGGGGTTGGCAATCTAGAAGGGATCATTGCTAAGCTCGATTACTTGAATGACGACACACCAAATTCGCTTGGAATCAACGCCATCTGGATCAGCCCGTTTTATCCATCCCCGATGGCTGACTTCGGTTACGACGTAGCTAATTATTGCGATGTCGATCCATTATTCGGCAACTTAGATATATTTGATCGTCTCTTAACCCAGGCCCATCGGCGCGGGATTAAAGTTATCATAGATTACGTCCCCAACCATACCTCGGATCAACACCCCTGGTTTCAAGAATCGCGTCGTAGCCGCAGCAGTCCAAAACGTAACTGGTACATCTGGCGTGATCGAAATCCTGACGGCTCCCTTCCCAATAACTGGGGCAGCCCTTTCGGTGGTCCAGCCTGGACTTGGGATGAGCAAACCAGGCAATACTACTTTCACCACTTTCTTAAAGAGCAGCCCGAACTCAATTGGCGGGAGCCAGCAGTGCGCTCAGCCATGTTCGATGCCCTTCACTTCTGGTTGAAACGAGGCGTAGATGGTATCCGCATCGACGTAGTCGGTATGCTTATCAAGGATCCTGATCTTCTCGATAATCCTCCAAATCCCGATGCCGATCCGAATTTGCCGCCAAATGATATCTTCGGCCGCCAATTGCATCTATATAATGAAGACCAAGATGAAGTCCAAGAAATCATTCGCCAATTTCGATGGCTGCTTGACCAATACGGTGATCGATGCGCCATCGGTGAGATATGGTACAGATTGCCGCGATGGATCCGCTACTACGGTCAGAACGGCGATGGCTTGCATATGCCCTTCAACTTTCGCTTGATGAACCAGCCCTGGGAAGCTAATGCCATACGTCAGTCGGTAGATGAGCTGGAGAAGGCCTTGCCGTCTTTTGCCTGGCCGAATTACGTACTTGGAAGCCATGATGCCAATCGTCTGGCTTCTCGCATCGGACCATTACAGGCGCGGGTAGCGGCGATGCTCTTGCTCACTTTACGCGGCACACCCACGCTTTATTACGGGGATGAATTAGGTATGGAGAACTTCGCTATTCCAGCTAGTAGGATGCGGGATCCACAGGGCCACCGACTTGGCGCCGCTCGCAGTCGCGATGGCGGCCGAACCCCGATGCAATGGGACGATAGCGCCAACGCCGGCTTCTCAACCCACGAACCATGGCTTCCCATATCGCCTGAGCACAAAACCTGCAATGTCGCCTGCCTGAGCACAGAGCCGACCTCGATTTTAAATCTTTATCGCCGGCTGCTCTGGTACCGTCATTCGACGCCAGCGCTGCAAGTTGGAACCTACCGGCCGATTGACGCCGGCAATAATAGCTGCTATGTATTTGCCAGAAAACACTCTAATGTATCCTGCATAGTAGCTCTAAATTTTACAAATCAAACCTGCTCGCTGTCGGTTCCCCAAGGGGGCAACGGAAAGTTGGTACTTTCTACATATCTCGATCAAGAAGGCCCTGTTTCGCTCTCAAACCTGCAGCTTCGCTCTAATGAGGGCATCATAGTGGAGTTGAATCAATGAACACCGCCATATTACAAGACAAGGTTCTCATCCGCCCTTCAGACCTGCAGGCCGTATGCACCGATTACAAAGTTATTGGAACATTTAACCCGGCCGCCGCCCGCTATGACGACGAAATTGTCTTACTGGTAAGAGTTGTCGAACAGCCTTATAAGCAAGATCCCAGACGCCTGATTTCTCCTCGCACTGAGCGGCATGACGGCAAACTGAGATGGATCGTTGATAGCTTCGATTCGAGGGGAGCCGAAACACATGACCCCCGCACTTTTCGCCTGCCTAATGGCGACGTGCGATTAAAATATATTTCGCACCTACGGCTAGTGCGCCTTGGTTCGGACGACTTGCAAGTTCGGGAAATTATCACTCATGACAATCTTCTTCCCAAGACATCTTGGGAGGAAATGGGCCTCGAAGACCCGCGTATTACAAAGATAGGTGATACATATTACATTACCTATGTCACCATCAGCCGACACATGGGTATTGCTACCGCCTTGATGACAACTACCGATTTTCGATCCTTCATACGGCATGGCATTATATTTCCTACCGAGAACAAGGACGTCGTTCTCCTGCCGGAGAAACGGAACGGACACTTTATCGCCTATCATCGCCCGGTATCCAACCAGTTGGTCGCCGCCCCTTCTATTGAGACTAGCCTCTCACCTGATGGTATCTTTTGGGGACAGCATCGCTTTCTTTTCGGACCCCGGCCCGGAAGCTGGGACTCGGTTAGAGTGGGTTCAGGACCTCCTCCTATTCGCCTTCCACAAGGATGGTTGCTGATTTATCACGGCGTAGCGCCGGTCACCCGGGAAAGTCCGGCCGGACGCTATTGCGCTGGCGCCGTTCTGCTCGATCTTGAGAATCCCACAAAGCTGATAGCGAGATCCACCCAACCACTCATCTGCCCGGAGCGACCTTACGAGCAGAATGGCTTTATCCCTAATGTCATCTTCCCTACCGGCGCGTTGCTAAACGGAGAGGATTTGCTGCTTTTCGCTGGCGGCGCCGATGAAGTTGTCTCTTTTTTACGTCTGAAAATTGATTCGGTGCTTGAGAATCTAAGAATAGATTAATCCCGGAAAATTATAACCACCTTTTTAGGCCCAAGCCTTTTTCTGATCCATCATCGGATGGGAGATATTTATTATCTATATCCAATCCATAATCTAACGTCGCAAGCTGTCTTACTGGCAAATTTCCTCTACTTATTGGCTTGGCTTAATCGCGCTTTTTGCCAATATGTGACCATTTCCATTCATTATCTGAGATTCATCACCTATTAAGTGCTCGTAATTATGTATATGCTCTCCAGGTCCATCTCAAATAGCGCCAGAAGCTGCAAACTCTGTTCATCCGCCATATTCGCCACCAAGACAGCTCATACCGACCCGGGATATTTACTCGCTGAATAAGAATGCCCCTCATCTTGCTGAGGTCCCTAAGCTTGCTTAGGGGATGAATGGACTGTACCTAAGGGCCAGCAGAGCGTGAAGCTCTGAGCGAGTAATAAACAAAATCCGTGCCTGTAGGGGCAGAATTCTGTAATGGGGGATGTCCCTAAAGGACATCCCTAAAAGAATTCTGAGGATTTTGTCATTTACTGTTGTCGTTGATGAAGTCCAGCGGTAGGATGTTGTTCTGCTTGTTCTCAGCCATTTGAATGTAATCGATCAAAAGCTAGATGAGTCTTCCGAACGCCGATTGTGTTTCTTAATCTATTTTAGACCCGCGACTCTTGATTCCAGTTCCTCGCTGAGAGCGGCCCCCGGTCTGCCTGGGCCCTCAGCCGCGCCTCGGCTTCCATGCCCATGGCGCGGGCCTTTGGGCCGAACTGACCCCCGTAACTTGGCGCGTTTAGAGCAGCCTGATAGTCTTGGCTTCCCAAGGCGCACAGGCGATCAGCGATGCTAATGGGCCGTTTAGCACAAGTTGTCAGGGACAGCGCTTTTCAGGACCATGAGGATGCTAGGTGATGAGTTTATTTATTACCCTTGTCCTTCAAGTTGCTCAAGGTCGAGGCCACCTTCCTGTAAATCTGTAGCCAGCACCTCGCTGGTAAGCGGGTCAATATAGATACGCATATACGCTCCGCGAAGCCGGTAAAAGGTTACAACCCAAACGACTTTTCCCATTGGCAGACCAGTTCTACTTGAAGCAGATCCGGATGCATGCATGAGGTGCAGAAGTACAGTATCCACCTCCGGATGTTCTTTCAGGAAAGTTCTGCCCCCATTCTCATAGGCGATCCGAGCTGCATCCAGGCTGTCAAGTTCCCATTCATCATGACTAATGCCAGGATTGGCCTTCAACCTGCCGGAGGCATCTACTTCCTCGGGTTCCACGTGAAAGCCCTCATCACTTTCCTCGATATAGAATAGAAACCCTACTTCCGGGTGAGATTCTGAATCGAAAGAGAAGGAACCTATCACCCTTGAGTGATGAATATAAACATCTGCATCAACCATATACGCATCCGTACGCCACTTCCGGGCTTCGGCCAAGGCCTGGGGATAGAATTCCTTTATGGATGGGATCTTCGGTTCCATGATTTCCTCTTGAGCGGGAGGCGCAATATGACAACCCATCACATAGGCTGTCAGGGCGATCGCAGCAATGAGAATGGCCGCGCCGATGCGAAGGATCGCCAATTGCTTTTCTTCCTTCGCTTTTTCCTTTGTGTATTTGAAGTAGTGCATTTTTCCGACAACCTCTAAATCATCTAAGCAAAAGCGTCACTCGTAGCCAGGCGCGAGAAATGACTTCCAAAACTCCTCCCAGTATTCTCCGTCAAAAGCCTCATCGAAGTAGTCGGTCAGGATATTGACCTTCTTGAACCTTTCTTGGTCCACACGAGTAATAGCTCTTTTATAATCTTGAGAATATTGTCGCGTGAGCTCCTCGAGATAAACAGGCTCGTAATTAGGTATGTGCTCCGGGTCCATCCTAATATGCTTTAAGAATTCCTGGTTCTGTTCATCCGTCATATTCGCCACCATGGCAGCTCGTGCCGACCCGGGATATTTACTGTTGTCGTTGATGAAATCCAGCGACAGGATATTGTTCTGCTTTTTCTCAGCCATTTGAATGTAATCGATCAAAAGCTATATGAGTCTACCGAACGACGATTGTGTTTCCTAATCTGTTTCAAAAGCCGCGGCTCTTGATACCAGCTCCTCGCTGAGAGCGGCCCCCAATCTGCCTGGGCTCTCAGCCGCGCCTCGGCTTCCATACCCATGGCGCGGGCCTTAGGGCCGAACTGACCCTCGTAGCTTGGCGCATTTATCGTAACTTGGTATGCCTCGCTCCCTAAGGCGCGCAGGCGATCGGCGATGCCGCTCAATTGCTGAGCAGCCTGGCGCAGAATAGCCGGGTCAACGCGGATACGGGTCATGCTTTAGTTCTTATGTGTTTTGCTGTCGAAGTAGCCATCTTGCGTGATTTACACCCCCCACTTGGAACAAGCCGACTACCCTACACTCTGCTCAGAATCCTTCCAGCCTAAATATGTAAAACTCGATCGGCAGAGGTAGGTTCTTGGTGAATATTTAACTCATTTCTTTCCTTATAGTATATTGAAAATCAGAACTGGTCAACCGGTCTTTAAAGGGATGTTGATAAATATATTTGCCGGTAAAGACTATGGCATGTAAGCCACCTCATTAGCAAATTGCTTATCTTTTTAAAAGCCTGCCTTAATGAGGGTTTTGAAAAGCATATTTGTCCATAAAAGAGGGTCCCTTTCGGCAAGTGAAGAAGGGGCTGTCCCAAAAGGCGGGTCGATAGAGAGCTGGCCCAATTGCACTGAGTAAATTAGTCGCGAAGTTGGGAGTTTATGCTTGATTATTACAGAATCTGGCTCATTGGTGGGGATGATAATCGCGATTTTCGACTTTTTAGATAGCCCCTTCTTCTAAGGAAAAAGCCATAATGGGGGCGGTAGTTCCCAAACCCGCACTTTCCACTCATCCCTACAGCAAGTTGTTGGGTTTCATGGCTTTTTCCCATGATTTCTCTTTTTCAACACTATCCTGAATGAGATTTGCATTTCAGAGCGATTAGCTAAGGCAATACCGAAGTTGGTAGACATAGAGAG